>CALITN010000122.1 GCA_938041595.1 uncultured Flavobacteriaceae bacterium
TTCTTTTTTGGTGTCGGTGATATAATGAATATCTCCATTGGCATCCTCTAAATAGCCTTTATCTCCGACTTGTCCCCCACCTTCAGGATAAAAAGGGGTCAGATTAAAAACCAACTGATACATGTCCCCTTCCTTTTTGGACGTAACTTTACGGTAGCGGGTGATTTTGACTTCGGTCTCTAGCAAGTCGTACCCGACAAATTCTTCAACTAAATCCTCCAACAATAGCTGCCAATCATCTGAAGAAGAAGCGGCCGCGGCACGAGAACGTGCCTTTTGCTTATCCATTTCCACAACAAATCCTGCTTCATCAATGGTGAATCCTCGTTCCCGACCGATCAAAGCTGTTAAGTCGAGTGGAAATCCAAAAGTGTCATACAGTTCAAAGGCCTTGGCACCACTGATCTCCTTGTCTTTTGCGCTGGCTAATAGACTATCCAAGAGCACCAAACCTTGATCTAAGGTCTTTAAGAAGGAGTTCTCTTCTTCACGAATCACATTGACCGCCAAATTCTGTTGCTGTTTGAGCTCGGGAAAAACAGCCCCCATTTGCTGATTCAAAATAGCCACCAACTGATGGATAAATGCTTCTTTTTGATTGAGAAAGGTAAATCCATAGCGAATGGCACGTCGCAAAATACGTCGGATTACATATCCAGCGCCTGTGTTGCTAGGCAATTGGCCATCGGCAATGGCAAAATATACGGTGCGCAAGTGGTCGGCAATAACACGAATGGCAATATCCGTTTCTTCATTGAGCCCATATTCAGTCCCTGTTCGAGTTTCAATCTCACGAATTAAAGGTGTAAAAACGTCTGTATCATAATTGGAACGCACCCCTTGTAATACCATACAAAGACGCTCAAAGCCCATTCCTGTGTCAACATGCTGTGCAGGAAGTTTTTCAAGGGAACCGTCAGCTTTACGATTGAACTGCATGAATACCAAATTCCATACCTCAATGACTTCTGGGTGGTCTTGATTGACCAGTTCGGCTCCAGAGATTTTTGTTTTGTCGGCTTCGCTGCGAATGTCCACATGGATTTCGGAACAAGGGCCACAAGGACCTTGGTCGCCCATTTCCCAAAAGTTGTCTTTTTTGTTCCCGTTCAAAATACGGTCTTCGGGAATCAACGCTTTCCAATAGTCGTAGGCTTCTTGGTCTTTCTCCAAGCCTTCTTTCGCGTCTCCCTCAAAAATAGTCACATAGAGCTTGTCTGCTGGAATCTGATATACTTCCGTAAGTAATTCCCACGCCCAAGCGATCGCGTCTTTTTTAAAATAATCTCCAAAACTCCAGTTCCCGAGCATTTCAAAAAAAGTGTGGTGATAAGTGTCAATCCCTACTTCTTCCAAATCATTGTGTTTCCCGGAAACACGCAAACATTTTTGCGTATCCGCCACCCGAACTGATTGGGGGGTAGATTGTCCCAAGAAATAAGACTTAAACTGATTCATTCCGGCGTTGGTAAACAACAGTGTAGGATCGTCTTTGATTACCATAGGGGCAGAGGGTACTATAGCGTGCTGCTTGGATTCAAAAAAATCTAGAAATTTTTGCCGGACTTCAACAGACTTCATGTGTTTGTTTTTTATTTGAATGCTGCAAAGGTAACGGATATCATGGGAAAAGCCTACCCCCTTGGTTTTCAAATTCAAGGCGGAAATTTTCCTATATTTGCAAGGTTAAACAAAGTGGTCCATTTTAACATATGCCAAAAGTAAAATACCATTACGACCCAAAGACGCTTTCGTATCTACCCATCGAAAACTCTACGCCGCTCCGTATATCTAACTTTCTTTTGTTCTTACTTTCTTCAGCCATCTTTGGTGCAGTCTTGCTTTTTGGCTTGATTAATACCCGCTGGCTTAACACGCCAACAGAGATTGTACAAGAACGAGAGTTGAAAAATTACGAACTACAGTTCGACATACTGAATCGTCGTTTGGCACAGATTGAGTCTGTTTTGGAAAACGTCCATCAAACAGGCCGTCAAGGGCAGCTTGGCCATCGTTGCGCTGCAATCCGCAGCCGCCCTGATTGGTTATGTAGGGCGCGGTGTCACCGTATCTGCTACAACCCTGTTGACCATTCTCCTGCTCATCGCCACCGGCATGGTCATCGGAAAACGGTTGAAAGCCGCCACTTCCGACAGGAACCTGAAGTCCTATTTCGCCTTTTTCCTGATCGGCATCGGCATTTGGGTGCTCCTTCGCTGAATCCAAGGGGATTCAGGTGACCGAATGTAGCTTGCCACCATGCAGGTTGAAATTTGGGCGGGTCTGGCAGTTGTCGCTTACCTAGCGGTGCTCTATGCCATAGGACGGCGAACGGGCCAAGGAGGGTCCATGGCCGACTTTTCCCTCGGCGGCAGGCGCAGTCCCTGGTGGGCAGTGGCTTTCGGCATGGTGGGCACCAGCCTCAGCGGGGTCACCTTCCTTTCCGTCCCCGGATGGGTGGGCGACCAGCAATTCGGCTACATGCAAATGGTCATCGGCTATCTCTTTGGATATGCCGCCATCGTGGGCATACTGCTCCCCCTCTACTACAGGCTCCGTCTCACGAGCATTTACCGGTTCCTCGGGGACCGCATCGGGAGCCGATCCTATCGCACAGGTGCGGCGTTTTTCCTGCTCTCACGCAGCATGGGCGCCGCATTCAGGTTGTATCTGGTGGTACTCGTACTGAATGAGACCTTGTTGCCGCAAACCAGTGCGCTCGGCGGCTGGCTGAGACTCACACTGCTCATTGCCCTCGTCCTGGGCGCCATCTGGGCCTATACCCGTCACGGCGGTATCTCCACCGTAGTCTGGACCGATACCCTTCAAACCGCCTGCATGCTGACCGCTGCGGGCACAGCAGTCTGGCTCATCGGTAGCGAATTGGGCCTATCTCCAGCTGAAATCCCCGGAGCCATCGCAGACTCCGGCCATGCCCGCTGGTGGTTCTTCGACGATTGGGGCGCTGGGAATCACGGGGTCAAGCAGCTGATAGCGGGCGCTTTCATTGCCCTATGCATGACAGGGTTGGATCAAGACATGATGCAGAAAAACCTGAGCTGCAGGAACCTGAGGGAGGCTCAGAAGAACATGTTCACCTTCAGCGGCATACTGGTTTTCGTGAATCTGCTCTTCCTTTTCCTTGGTGCATTCCTGATGATCTACGCACGGAACAAGGGCATTGAAACAGGAATGTCTGATGAACTTTTCCCGACAGTTGCCCTTAAATATCTCGGTCCGATGGCAGGGCT
>CALITN010000123.1 GCA_938041595.1 uncultured Flavobacteriaceae bacterium
AGGCACTGGAAACACTTAGTGCACCGGGCGAAGGCGGCAATCTGATAGAGAGTGGCGCAGTAACTAATATTCAAATTTTTGGTGATGAAATTGATTTGAATATCGAACTGGCCAATCCCAGTCTTCAAGCGCGTAAAAAAATGGAGGTCTCCATCCTTAAGACCCTGCATAAGCAGGTGTACGAAAAAGCAAAAATCAACATCAATGTGACCGTAAAAAAAGCCCCTGTTCAGGAGCCTATCAAGGGGCAGCCTGTTCCAGGAATTGATTCGATCATTGCGATTTCATCCGGTAAAGGGGGTGTAGGCAAATCAACTGTCACAGCGAATCTGGCTGTTTCTCTAGCCCAGATGGGGTGTAAGGTTGGGGTTTTGGACGCAGATATTTATGGGCCTTCCATTCCTATGATGTTTGACATGGAGGGGGCCAGGCCCTTATCCGTTCCAGTCGATGGGACCTCTAAAATGGAACCCATAGAGAACTACGGCGTAAAAGTATTATCCATTGGATTTTTCACCAAGCCAGAACAGGCAGTGATTTGGCGTGGCCCAATGGCAACCAAAGCACTCAATCAACTGATTTTTGACGCTGCTTGGGGAGAATTAGACTTTTTATTGATAGATCTCCCTCCGGGAACGGGTGATATTCATTTGAGTATTGTTCAGGCTCTTCCGCTCAACGGAGCGGTGGTAGTCAGTACCCCACAAAGTGTTGCTTTGGCAGATGCCCGTAAAGGAATTGCGATGTTCCAACAAGACAATATCAATGTACCCATTTTAGGTATTATTGAAAACATGGCCTATTTTACTCCGGCAGAGCTTCCCGACCATAAATATTATATCTTTGGAGAGCGTGGAGCAGAGTATCTTGCTACGGACAAGAATGTTCCTTTTCTGGGAGCCTTGCCCCTAATACAGAGTGTTCGAGAAGCGGCTGATGTAGGAAGGCCTGCTGCATTGCAAGAAAATACAGCCGTACGGGAAACAATTGACCAAACGGCTCGCAATATGGTAGAGGAACTCATTCGTAGAAACGACAACCTTCCCCCAACCAAAGTGGTGGAGATAACCAATATGGTGGGATGTAGTGCTGTAAAAAAATAAAACGATGACAGGTACTGAATTAGAAGAAACGGTTTTGACAGCTTTGGAAGAAATCCGACCCTTTTTGGCCTCTGACGGAGGGGATATTTCCTTAGTAGGTATCGAAAATGACCAAGTAGTGAAGGTGCAGCTTCACGGAGCTTGTGTAGCCTGCTCCGTCAATCAAATGACGATGAAAACAGGTGTTGAAATGACCATCAAAAAGCACGCGCCTCAGATTCAAGAGGTAATCAGTGTAGAAGCTTCTTAACTTATAACGATTACTTTTTGGACATCACAATTACACTAATCGATCGTGAAGGCGCTGAACACCTCCTATTAGCGCCAACAGATATGGCAATGAATCTGATGGAAGTGTGCAAAGCCCATGAATTGCCAGTAGAGGGCACTTGTGGTGGAATGGCTCTCTGTGCTTCCTGCCAATGCTATGTGGAATCAGACCAACCACTACCAGAGATGTCCGAAGATGAAGAAGCCATGTTGGCAGAAGCCTTTTATGTTAAAGACAACAGCCGACTGACTTGTCAAATTCCTATTACCCCCGAATTGGAAGGACTTCGAGTAGTACTGGCACCGGAAGAATAGCGTAATAGTTAACAAACAATTATTAAAATAGTTAAGTGATGGGATCAAGCATATCAAAAGGATTGGTGGGAATTGTATTAACTTTAGTAGTAATGAATTGTTCGGATCATTATATTCCTGAGGTGATTGGTCACCGTGGTGCGCGAGGGCACATCGCTGAAAATACGTTGCCTTCAATACAGAAAGCCATGGCACTGGGAGTAGATGGTATCGAAATCGATATTTTCCGTTGTGCCACAGGGGAATTGGTTGTTTTTCACGATGACACTTTGGATTTACTTACAGATGCTGAAGGGTATATCGAACAATTTTCTTTAGACAGCCTTCGGAAAGTAAATGTATTGGGAGGCTATCAGATACCAACATTAAAGGAAGTAATGGACTTGATCGATGGACACGTACGACTTAATATTGAACTCAAAGGAAATCAAACGGCATTGCTGACGAACGAACTTTTACAATACTATTTTGAAAGGGAAGAAAGTGGTTGGTCTCCCGAGAAAGTATTTATTTCTAGTTTTGATTGGAAAGAACTCGAATTGTTTTATTCCGTTAACCCAACGGTTCCTATCGCCATCCTAACCGAGGACGACCCATTGGATGCGATTCCCGTGGCATCCCGGTTAAAGGCGTTCGCAATCAATCCTGATTACGAAACCTTGACGGCTGAAAACGCTCAAAAAATCCAGGAAGCGGGATTTGCTTTGTACCCATGGACAGTCAACGAGCCAGCAGCCATCCAACAAATGAAAACGCTCAGAGTAAGGGGTATTATCACCGATTATCCTGAGCGCATCAATGTACTGGAAAAGCCTTAGGGGCAAATAGTCATCAACGCATTAGCCGAAAACTCCAAGCGATAATCAAGCCGGTTAATCCATAAAAGACAACACTCCAAGCGGCATCTACAAGATGAACATTCAAAGTATGCATTTCAAAGGTTCCATACGATACGATTCCAGTACCAAAACCTAAAAAGAGGCCGATCCAAGCTCCAAATTGAAAACCTTCAAAAACCGAACTTTCGTTATTAGTCCAGGAGCGAAACAAATTGGCAAGCACAAAGGCTTCGATAAAACACCCTAATGCTATGGCGGACATATCCATTCGTTCGGGAATATCTACAAGGGTGTTACTACTAAAAAATTCCCCAGCTACCATGCCATAAAAAATCCAGCCAAGGAAAAAAAGGGTAAGGCCTCCCAGAAGAGTAGCCAGTAGGGTTTGTTTTGAAAACATAAGTGATAAGATTTAAGGTGTCAACAATTTACAAAAAAAATCATCAGCTTCAAGAACGGGGGTTTTGTTCTCAAAACTATTCACAAAACAATATCTTTGTGACCATGAATACATCCTTTCATTGCCCTGCTGTTGCAGAACTACCCTCTGGGCAGCAACGATGGCAAGCACCGAGTAATATTGCTTTGGTAAAGTATTGGGGGAAATACGGCATACAGCTACCCAAAAACCCTTCTTTGAGTTTTACACTTCAAACCAGCCTAACAACCACGACAGTTGCCTATCACCCGGCTCATAAAAAAGGCAAAGGAGTGTCGTTTGAATTTCTTTTTGAAGGAAAGGCTCGACCGGAATTTCATCCAAAATTGAATGCTTTTTTTGATCGGATTTTGCCGTATCAACCTTTTTTGGGGGATTTATTCCTTTCGATTTCAAGCAGTAATTCTTTTCCACACAGCAGTGGTATTGCCAGTTCTGCCGCAGCCTATGCAGCACTTTCTGCTGCTTTGGTAGCTATTGAGGAATCGCTTTTCCCTGGCCGAGAGCGTTCCTTCTGGAATCAAAAGCGCTCTTTTTTAGCGCGTCTGGGATCTGGAAGTGCCGCGCGAAGCCTGCAGGGACCGATGATGCTTTGGGGAGAACACGCAGCATTTGACGGGAGTTCTAACGATTATGCCATTCCTTTTGAGGATGGATTGAATCCGATTTTTCAAGACTATCAGGATTGTATATTATTGGTAGACAAGGGACAAAAAAAGGTAAGTAGTACTCTGGGGCATGGACTGATGGAAGGGCATCCTTATGCCGTAGCACGTTTTGAACAGGCCCATCGCCATACCCAAGAATTAGCGAGCGCTCTTCAGTCAGGCGATTTGGAAGCGTTTATTCGGATCACAGAATCGGAGGCTTTGACACTCCACGCAATGATGCAAACCTCACAACCGTACTTTGTCTTGATGCGCCCCAACACCTTACGCATCATAGAAACCCTTTGGGCCTATCGCCAAGACACTCAAATCCCACTTTGTTTTACCTTAGATGCTGGAGCCAATGTGCACCTGCTGTATCCCAAACAATATGCAGATGCAATCCTATCCTTTGTCAAGGATCAATTGCTAACCTATTGTCAAGCAGGAGAATATCTATTGGATTCCGTTGGTCAGGGCGCAAAAAAACTGTAACTTAATCACCGCTATGAAAGGACCTTTATTTTACGCTAAAATCTTACTTTTTGGGGAGTATGGGATTATCAAAAATTCCAAAGGACTCTCCATTCCCTACAATCATTATAAGGGTGGATTGCAGATTCCCGAATCGCCTACAGTGGCCCAGCTCGAATCGCATCAACACTTAGTTGCCTTTGCAGATTATTTGAAGACTTTGGATCCTTCTTTGGTAGCATTTGATTGGACACGTTTTGATGCAGACTTGGCCAAAAAAATGGTTTTTGAAAGCAGCATTCCACAAGGATATGGTGTAGGCAGTAGTGGCGCTTTAGTAGCCTCAATTTATGAGCAGTATGCCATAAATCGCATTACGGTTTTGGAGAATTTGACACCCGAAAAATTGCAACAGCTAAAAGCGATCTTTTCCGCGATGGAATCTTTTTTTCATGGTAAATCTTCGGGTCTTGACCCTTTAAATAGTTATCTGAGTATCCCTATTTTAATTTCCTCTTCCCAACAAATAGAAACTACGGGTTTGCCTTCTCAAAATCCAAAAGGCAAGGGAGCTGTTTTTTTACTGGATAGCGGCCAAACAGGGGAAACGGCTCCTATGGTCGAAATTTTTATGGAGAACATGAAGCATGAGCCGTTCAGTAGAATGATGAAAGAGCAATTCATCAAATACACGGATAATTGTGTGGATGCTTTTCTTAAAGGGAATTTTAAAAGTCTGTATTGTGAAGTGAAGCAATTGTCTTCTTTGGTATTGCAAAACTTCAGTCCTATGATTCCAAAACAATTTGTGAGTCTATGGCAAAAAGGAATTGAAACGAACAGCTACTACCTCAAGCTCTGCGGATCTGGGGGTGGGGGCTATATTCTCGGCTTTGCTGAGAACTTTGAAAAAGCACAAAAAGAGCTGAAAGGCTACTCCCTGCAAGTCGTTTACAACTTCTAAACCATGACGGGTTCACAATTCCGGCAGCATTTTTGGATCAAAATTTTTGGTGTCTTTAGTCTTGTTCGAGGGGGAAACATTCTTGTTTTAGCACTGACCCAATATCTAATTGCGTATTATATCATTGCTCCGAATGTAGGCCTTCGAGCGGTACTATTCGACGGCAAACTTTTCTGTTTGGTTTTGGCATCTTCCTTAATTGCTTCCGCGGGCTATATCATCAATAATTTTTTTGATGCTGCCAAAGATCAGATCAATCGTCCAAAGCAATTTCTATTGCGACATCTGCTTTCCCAGCAGGAGCAGCTCACCTTATTCTTCTTACTCAATCTGCTTGCGGTTATCGTAGCTGCTGCCGTATCTTTTAAAGCCGTTCTTTTTTTTGGTGTCTATAGTTTGGCCATCTACGGCTACAGTGTATTCCTAAAGCGATTGTATTGGATTAGCAATTGGGCTGCTGCTTTTCTGATCCTTTTACCCTTTTATGTTATTGCACAGTATTACAACAATCAAGACCCATTGCTTTACAGTTTTGCGACCTATTTGTATTTGCTATTATTGAGTCGGGATTTGATTAAGGATTTAGAAAATTTTAGGGGGGATTTTGCCCAACGTTATCAAACCCTACCCATCGTATTTGGACAGCGAGCAACCAAAGTCATCATTAGTCTGGTGTTGCTTTTGGAAATGTTGCCCTTGTATTTTCTAATGCAGCAACCCTTGGGCAAGCTTCAGTATTATTTCTATCTGTCCTATCCAAGTTTACTGCTGTTACTGGTTTTTTTGTGGGTGGTCTCCACCCAAAAGGCGTATCTTTGGCTGCACAACGTCATCAAGGGGATAATTTTCTTGGGCGTGTTAAGCATTTACTGGATTAACAAATGAGACCCAAAAAACCCTTCAAGAAATTTACTTCTCGTTCTGAAACCCCTGCCAAAAAAGCAGCTGCTGAAGCGAGCGGTACCCGATTGAATAAATTATTAGCCAATGCTGGAATTTGCTCACGTCGTGAAGCCGACGAACTGATCGCGATGGGAATGGTTTCGGTCAATGGTAAGGTAGTGGTTGAGATGGGCTACAAAGTGCAAGCCAAAGACGAGGTCCGTTATGATGGCCAACGTATTTTAGGTCAAAAGCCAATTTATTTGCTAATGAACAAGCCGAAGGGTTTTGTGGCGACCTCCCAAGGGGGTGGTGTCAAAAAATCAGTTCAGGATTTAATTCAAAGTGCAGCTCCTTTCAAAGTGCCTCCCATGGGAGATATGGGTCGGCCGATGACAGGGCTTCTTTTTTTCACCAACGACAGTAAACTGCGTGCTAAACTCAATCACTCCAAAAAGGGAATTGAAATGGTGTATCAATTGGTATTGGATAAAGCCTTAGAAGCGGAAGATTTTAAGAAGTTGCAGCAGCCGCACGCGATTTTTGGGGAAACGCTCCGTTTTTCCAAATTGGCATATATCCAAGGAGGAACTAAACGAGAATTGGGAATTGAAGCGGTTAATCTCAGCCCTAGTGCTTTGCGTAAAATTGTGGAGCAGCATGGATATAAGGTCCAGCAATTGGACCGAGTGATCTGGGCGGGACTGACCAAAAAAGACCTACCTCGTGGGCGCTGGAGACACCTCAATGCGCTAGAAATCAACAACCTACAGATGCTCTAAGTCGTTTTTTGACAAGAGTCTCATACAACAAGAGTCCATAGACGGGAAGATACTCCACCCAGACGAGCCACCAGGGTTCCACAACGGCTGGTGATGCGTAGGCCCAATAACTGAACAACACCGTATAGGACCACAGCAGTGCATACCGATAGGGGGTCAAAACACTTAAAAAAACGAGGTGAATCAAATACCACGGGTGCACTGTTGTGCTCAGCATATAATAAATACTCAATAAGCCGAGGGCAAGTGACCACTTCTGGGTCTTGCTCTTTCCTTGGGGCCAAAAGGGGAATAAAAGTGCCAATCCAGTGATGACCCAAGGGGAAATTTTTCCCAGTTTCCGAATGATATTATAACCAGTCTGTTGATAGCCCCATTCACGAATGGCATAATAAATGCTGGCGTTGAACTCAAAATTGGAAAACCAAAGTTGTAAACTTTGCTGGTAATGATCCCACCATTCCGGACCGATATAGGGCCCCCAAAACAGCAGACTAAAAAGCAAACCATAGCCTACGAGCGGCCCTCGATCTTTCCAGTTTAAGGATGGGAGCAGAAGAGGAAGCCATAGCAAAGGCAGTAATTTGACAGCAACCCCTGCCGCAAAAAAAGCAGCACTGGGCCACCATCGTTTTTGCGTATAAAACCAAATACCCCACGCTGTTGCCGCTAGCATCAAACCCTCCCCATGTAAATTTCCCACTCCTTCGATCAACAGAAGTGGATTTAAGAAATACAAAAAAGCGGATTCTAGGGGAAGCTGATAATACTGAAGGATTTTCCGAATGGCAAAAAGAGCAAGGAGATCGCCAAGGAGTAAAGAAAAACGAAGTATTCCAAGCTGTATCAAGAGATTGTCTGCTCCCAGTTGAGCGGCTAGGTAAAATAACAACTGACTTGCTGGAGGGTAATTGGAGTAGTGCTGTTGACTCAGAGGTCCCATTCCCTGATAGAGTTCTCGTAAAAAGGGTGTTTGGATTTCTTTTAGAAGTGTTTCTGGTGTGTAA
>CALITN010000124.1 GCA_938041595.1 uncultured Flavobacteriaceae bacterium
AACGAATCTTTTCGGTGCCGCCAATGACAGCACCTACCAAGAACTAAAAGTTCCTTTTTGCGATAGCTGGGGGAATTTGGAGCGATTGAAGCGCGAAAAGGAAGTGGTAGGGATTTACATTTCGGGCCATCCTTTGGATGATTTTAAACGAGAAGTAGCCTTATTTACCAATGGAGGGTTGCATTTGCTGTCGGATCTATATCCTTTGGTGGGGCGTGAAATGTATGTAGCGGGAATTGTCAATCTCGTGGAACATTTGGAAACCAAAAATGGAAAGGGTTGGGCCAAATTCCAATTAGAAGATTTTGACGACCAGTTTGAATTTCGAATTTTTGGAGAAGAATATTTGAAGTTTCGCCACTTTATCGGAGTTAATCAATTTGTGCGTTGCAAGTTGATGGTTAAGCCAGGGTGGACCAATAAAGAAACGGGAAAAGCTGGGGAGCCCCGAATTCAGTTTCTTCAATTTGAACAGTTGCAAAGCACCTTGGTGAATCATGCCAAAAAGCTCACCTTGCAGTTAGCAGCAGAGCAGTTGGATGGGGCGATTATAGATCAACTGACCGCTGATCTACAACCACACAAGGGAGATAAAACACTGATGATAGACTTGATTCACAAAGATCCAGAGATCAAACTGACAACTACAAGTCGGAGATTGAAATTAGATATTACCAACGAACTCCTAGACCTTTTGGAAGAAAAGCAGGTTCGCTATCGGGTTAACTAGAAAGTTTATAGATGTATTACATAAATTGATGCTGAAGCATGAAAAGAGATTCCATGAATACTGTACCTTTGACAAAAAATTTATTACCATGGCACTAGAGATAACAGATGCTAGCTTTGATGAAGTTGTTTTACAATCTGACAAACCCGTATTGGTTGACTTTTGGGCAGCTTGGTGCGGCCCTTGTCGTATGGTTGGTCCCATCATTGACGAAATCAGTACCGAATACCAAGATAAAGCGGTGGTTGGTAAAGTGGATGTGGACGCCAATCAAGAATTTGCGGCCAAATATGGTGTCCGCAACATTCCTACCGTATTGGTTTTCAAGAATGGAGAATTGGTAGGTCGTCAAGTTGGTGTTGCCCCGAAGCAAGCTTATGCAGACGCGCTAGACGCGGCGATGTAATTTCCCTATTTTCTTTCCCGGACAATTGTTTGGGATTTCAAATTAGGGGTGTATATTTGCAATCGCTAACCTGGTCTGGTAGTTCAGTTGGTTAGAATACATGCCTGTCACGCATGGGGTCGCGGGTTCGAGTCCCGTCCAGACCGCTTTAACAAAGTTGTGTGTTGTGAAACTGATTCAGTTGCGCAACTAATGAGAAGCTTTCCAGTAAAACGGAGGGCTTTTTTATTTTCCAATCAATTGATAGCTTGCTAAGAGTAGCAAAATTCCAAGGATGCCTTGTAGTAGAGTGGCGAAGGTGTGGGTTCGTAATGCTTTTTTGGGTTCAATTCCGCCCACTTGAGAAACAATCCAAAAGTAAGAGTCATTGGCGTGTGAGACCGTCATTGCTCCAGTTCCAATTGCAAGAATACCCCACACTTTCCCTATCTCAGTATCCATTCCTAAAGTCGGTAATAGCGGAAATACAATGGCAGAGGCCGTTAGTATGGCTACGGTAGAGGACCCTTGAGCGGTTTTGATCAGAGCGGCAAGTAAGAAAGGGATCAGCAATCCCAAGCTTTCGGGAAACGATAATGCAGCCAGATAATCGCCCAGGGGGAGTTGTTGAAGTATTTTTCCTAATGCTCCGCCCGTGGCGGTAATGAGAATTATGGGCAGAGCTTGTTGTCCGCTTTTTTGTGCCTGTTCCCACAGAGATGTTTCGGTATAACGGATCAATAGGGGGAGTCCCAAGAGCCCTCCGGCAAATAAGGCGACACTCGGATGGGAAAGCGTTGAAATTATTTCTTTTAGAACAATATTGTGTGTTGGGAGTGTCCCAATAGCCATTAAAATAATGGGTAGCATAATGGGCATTAATGCAGCAGTGATTCCAGGGAGTACTTTTTCATTCATTGCTGCGGGTTCGGTATCTGCTAGTGAAATCGGTTCTTGGACTTTATTGCCTATCCAATAGGAATAAGCCGCTCCAGCAAGGGTCAAGATCAGAGCTAAAAAGGCACCCCAAACAAATAGGAGGAAAAGATTATGTAGTTGAAAATTGGCCGCTGCCGCCAATGGTCCTGGCGTTGGAGGCACCAAAACATGAGTGGCAAAAAGTCCCGTGGAAAGAGCTACGGTCAAGCCAATTTTAGGGGTGCTGCTTTCTCGTGCCAATTGATCATTAAGGGAATTAAGAATTACAAAAGCAGCATCACAAAAAACAGGAATGGAGACCCAGTAGCCAACGAATCCTACCACAAAATGGAGTGGCCATCGAGCCAGTTTTTGCAGCAAAGCTCTGGCGATGGAAAGGGTTGCACCGGAAGCTTCTAGACAAACACCAATCCAACTTCCGATAAGAATCAGCACCCCTATTTTTTTGGCAGTATTCCCAAAACCCAAACCGACTAAGATTGGAATGTCTGCAAGGGGAATTCGAAAACCAATGGCACCCAATAGGGTTGCTAGGAGCAATACCCGAAAGGGAGGCCAACGCAACCAAGAAGTTCCTACAACAATCCAGAGTAATAAGGTGATTAAAAGAAGAAGATCGGTTTTCACGTGTTTGCATTTAGATAATTGGCGACTAGTTTATGGGTGGCTTTTTGGACTTCTATGAACGCATTTTCCTGCGCTGATTGAAGCGATCCGCTGGTGGCCAATAAACTTTCACAACCAGAGACCCCTTCGGCTTTTAGGGTTTTTGAATCGAGTTTTAATTGACCGCAAACAACCAAAGTCGGGAGTCCGTAGATTTGGGCTTTTCGAGCTAAAGAAAGGGGTACTTTTCCATCCAGACTTTGCGCGTCTAATGCACCCTCACCAGTAATAAGAAGCGTTGCTTTTTGGAAATGGTCGTCCAAATCAGCCCATTGATAAAAGGTTTCAAATCCTGACTGTAGTGAAGCTCCAAACAGGGCGGCCATTCCAGCAGCCGTTCCCCCTGCTGCACCTCCACCTTTGAGGCTTGCTAGGGGATGGGGTGTTAGTTTTTGGAGTTTTTCACTCAATTGTAGTGTATTGGTTTCTAGAGCTTTTTGTTGTTCGGTGTCGGCTCCTTTCTGTGAGGCAAAAACCTGTGCTGCTCCAGTGGTCCCCAATAATGGATTCGGAACATCACAAACCACCCGAAACCTCCAATCTGCGGATACAGGGTGCAGTTGACTCAGATCTAACCGATCGACTTCTCCGAGGGTCTCTCCTGTAGGGACAAAACCGACTCCATTAGCATTCAAAGCAAGCCCTCCCAAAGCACAAAAGATTCCCATGCCAAGATCATGTGTTGCGCTTCCACCAATACCAAGATATACCTCACGGCAGCCCTGTT
>CALITN010000125.1 GCA_938041595.1 uncultured Flavobacteriaceae bacterium
CTTCGTAGTCTGCAATGGTTTTATGGGTGAAATCTTGCTGCGCAATATGTTCAAAACAGGACAGTAATGCCTTGTAAATCCAATCGGTGGTCTTATTTCGTTGATAATCTTCGGGATAATGCCCGGCTTCAAACAAAAGAGTGGGAACCCCCTTACTCATAAAACGATCCCCAACACAATGGGCATTATAACGATCGTCATAGCGTCCGATAGCCCCTTCTAACTCACTTAAATCATCACATAGCGTTGCGATCAGTTGCATTGCAATTAGTCGCTGTGGAGGCACCGTACGTTCGGAATCGGCAGCAGGAGCCAAAAATGAAAGCGTAGCAGGCTTCCCGCCTTCTCCCGCTGCAAAAATGGTTCGTTGCCCATGAAGATTCAGTGCATAATCGGGTTGGAAATCTTTAAAAACACGAGCCAATACCTTACTTTCCGGCTGGGTTTGCGCTTCCGCATCCCGATTTAAGTCAATACCATTGGCATTAAGACGCGTAAAGGCGGCAGCTCCGTCAGGACTGAGCTGAGGGATGATATAAAGGGTCAGTTTGTCTAAAAAAGAAAAGTGAACTTCTTGTGTATAGGCCTCTAAAAAACGCAATAGGGCTCTTGTAGTGGTGCTTTCGTTTCCATGCATCTGTGACCATAAGAGCACTTTAATTGGACCCGAGCCTATTTCCAAACCATAGATCGATCGTTGAGCTACTGAAGCCCCTATAACCATAAACGGAAGTCTTCCTTTTGTTCTGTTTACAAAATGAGTAATTGTATCTGGAGGTGTGTAACGCATCATGTTACAAAAGTAAACTTTGATATGTTTACAATAATAAACAGTTAATTGTTACTCTTGTAAACAATTTTGATAGGGATAGCAGAATGAATGTGTTGAATTGTAAACAAAATTCATTTTTAAATCATTAATAATATGATTATGAGGTTTTTAAATTGATAAATTAGACTAAAACTTGAATTAAATTATTTCTTTTTACAGAACATTTAGATTCCAAAACTTTTGTAACTTGACCCTGATATCACAATTGTTTACAATGTTAAACTATTCTAGCATCGTTGAAAGAATCGAAATTATCCGAGAGCAAGAAGGATTGACAGCTGCTGCTTTTGCCCAAAAAATTGGCATTCCACGCTCTTCACTTTCGCATTTGGTTTCGGGACGAAACAAACCTTCCTTAGATCTCTTGGTCAAAATTGTGAGTTTCTTTCCTCATGTTTCACTTGATGGTCTGGTTTATGGAAAAGAGACTTCCCCACCCCTAACCACTAGTTCAAAGGAAAATAGCCCAGAATCAATTCCCACAGACGCGAATCCTTCAATTGCCGAGGATGATTTATTCACAGAGAAAGTCCCGATCTCTGCTCCCATTACAAAATCAGTAGTAAAGGGGAATCCTAAGCGAGTTCTCATTTTATTTGAAGATGGGAGTTTTGAAAACTATTCCTCAAATTCTTAGTATTTTCGCCCAATGAAAAAGTTGGGAGTCCTCCTTATAGTTTTCCTCTTTGCTGGTTGCTACCAAGTGGAACGCAACTGTTTGCCTTTTCACGAGGGTCGTTTTCAATTCACCACTATGGTTAACGGAGAAATGCAGCAATCTGTTTTTGTTCGCACCGGCGATTTGGAAATCGAAAGCTATCAAGGTGTCATTGATTCTGCTCGAATTCGCTGGGTCAATGCGTGTGAATGCATTCTGACAAAGCTCAATCCTTCCAACAACCAAGACAAGCGCCCCATTCGAATGAAAATTTTAAAAACCAAAGACAGTACCGAATACACCTTTGAATATGCCTTGGTGGGGGATACCAAAAACACCCAACGTGGAACCATAGAAAAAATCAAGTAGTATGGCTTTCTTTACCACTGAAGCCCTTTCGGCTTTTGTGACCCTTACCTTTTTAGAAATCGTTTTAGGAATTGATAACATCCTATTCATTACTCTTATTTCTAACAAACTAGCGGCAAAAGACCGCAAGCGAGCTACCCAAATCGGATTGGTACTTGCAATGTTTCTCCGGATTTTTTTGTTAATGGGAATCTCCATTTTTATTGGAATGCAAGAAAGTTGGTTTGTGATTGACAACTCAGTACTCCATACTGAAGTCAGCGGACAGAGTTTTATACTTTTTGTGGGAGGCTTATTTTTAGTCTATAAGGCCACCAAAGAAATATATGAGCGTGTGGAAGAACCCAATCATTCCATCAAAACACTTCAATCTAAGAAACTATCGCTATCGAAAGCCGTATTGCAGATCACACTGATCAATATTGTTTTTTCCTTTGATTCTATTCTTACTGCTATTGGAATGACCAACGGCTTGCCCAACGCTTTTTGGTTGATGGTAATTGCTGTGGTTGTTTCCGTACTAATCATGATGCTTTTTGCTAATCCCGTTGGGGATTTTGTCAGCAAGCATCCCTCCCTTCAAGTTTTGGGAATGGCTTTTTTATTATTAATTGGCTTTATGCTGGTTACCGAAGCAGCCCATCTCTCGCACACTATATTTATGGATGAAGCCATCGGAAGCATCCCCAAGGGCTACCTCTATTTTGCAATTGCTTTTTCGGTGGGTGTTGAATTTATCAATATGAAAATGCGGGCACGAAAATCTAAAAATCCAACTTAATCTGTGAGTCGTCATCTTCACCCTCTACTTGCACGTCAATATTTTCAAGGGGTTCGGGAGCAGGCATTTCGTAAGGAAGGCTTTTCGCCAAACTCACTTTTTTGATCTTCTTACTTCCCAATTGATTCCCAAGAGCCCCGTAGCCCTTTACACTAATGAATTCCTCTGCGTTAATTTCTTGGGCTTCTGGTGCTGTTTTTCCTTTGGGTTTTACAAACTCAAGTTTTAGCACTGGTCGCCATTCGGAACTCACGAATAGCAGCTCTCCTCCTTTTTTGATAAAAGAATCTACTTTTTCTGCTGTTTCAATCAAAAAGCGTTTTAGAAAATATCTACTTTTCTCGGGATCAAAATATACCGCTGTGAGGGGTTTTTCGGGGATCCATTTCTCAAGAATTAGGGGTGTGCCGTCAAAATGAAGTG
>CALITN010000126.1 GCA_938041595.1 uncultured Flavobacteriaceae bacterium
GTACAATGGGGGAGCTTCAATTTTAATAATAAAATATGCCCGCCCCTGCAAGCAAAGAAAAATAGCAGAAAGCAGATAAAAAAGATGGTTGATTCGAACCACTATTGCCTCATTTATTTCCTTGTAGTGAATCTTTCGGAAGATATATTTTTCATCCAAACGATACATCAAATGATCTTCATTGAGAATCACTTGGGATTTCTGATGTGCTGTAGAAATAAAAGTTTTTTTACAAAAACGAGGTGGGGCAACTATAGCCATAGCAAAAATAGGTTTCGTAATTTGGGTTCTCAAATATAAAAAAATGACCCGAATTTGTCTTCTATCCGATACCCATGGCTATTTGGATACAAAAATTATGCAGCATTTGGAATGGGCCGACGAAATATGGCACGCTGGTGATATTGGCACCTTTGCTATTTTAGAGCAGCTCGAAATGATCAAATCTACACGGGCTGTCTTTGGTAATATAGATGGACCTCAGATTCGTGCAGCCTGTCCTGAAAATCAAATTTTTTACTGTGAAAAAGTAAAAGTCTTAATTCGCCATATCGGAGGGTATCCAGGACGTTATAATGCCACTACTAGGCAACTGCTTAACGAACATCAACCCAAACTCTACATATGTGGGCATTCTCATATTCTCAAAGTGCAAAACGATCCAAAAAACAAATTACTACATATGAATCCGGGAGCGGCCGGTCGTAGTGGATTTCATCAAATGCGTACACTTTTATGCTTTACTATTGATGAAGATCGTATTGAAAATTTGGAAGTGGCCGAGTTGGGGAAGCGATCGGCTTCTTAGCGGATGCGGTCAATGGAACGCACTAGCGCTTCATCTCTACGAATCGCACGATGCGCCAGCAGCAGCAGCATTATGCTGAATAAATCCAAAACGATACCGAAATCAGTATTGAAATTAAAATCTGTTACCGAAATACCATAAAGTCCCCAGCTAAGTTTAAGTAGGATGAATCCTACACCTACAGTCGTCAACCCTAACTGTGCAGATCTCTTCTTATACATGAAAAGAATGACTAACAACAGTGCACTAATGGAAAGATGTCCAGCTTGAAGCTGTGAAGACTGAACCTGTTGAATTTTAAGATACGCTTCCTGGGCGAAAAACATCACAGCAAGCTGCACAAACAAAACACATACTAGGTATAAACTTTGAACTCTTTGAATCATGGCGAAGTAAAAATAACTTTTATTTGAATGGGTATTAAAATTTAATTCGTATTATTGACGCGTAATCAGATTAATCTTGGATTACAAAACACCCCACCCACTTCAATTTTCTTTTATTCACCACTATGTACGAAATCGCTACGCTTAAAAGTAAGAAGTTAAATGAACTTCAAGACATGGCTAAAGGCCTTGGCGTGAAACGAATTACCGGTCTTAAAAAACTGGACCTCATTTACCAAATCATTGATTATATCTCTGCTAACCCTCAGGCTATTGGTGCTTCTGATAAAAACGAACCCAAGGCGAGTAAGTCCCAAGAGACAAAACCACAACGCACTGACAAAGCAGAGCGTACCCCAAAAGCAGAAAAAATGCCAAAACCACAGTCCGGATCGAAGCAAAATGATGCTCGAGACAATGCGCCTGTCAATGATTCTAAAGAAAAAGAAGGGCAGGACAACCCAAATCGAAAACATCAGAACAACCGAAATAAAAATCGGAACCAAAACAAAAAACACCACGGGGAGCCCAATCATAACAAAGACCATCGCAATCGCTATCGCGAACCCGACTTTGAATTTGAAGGAATCATTCAAACCGAAGGGGTTCTAGAAATCATGCCCGAAGGCTATGGTTTTTTACGTTCCTCTGACTACAACTACCTTTCGTCCCCTGACGATGTTTACGTTTCTCAATCGCAAATTCGCTTATTCGGACTCAAAACAGGAGATACCGTACTAGGCACTGTTCGTCCTCCTAAAGAAGGAGAGAAATATTTTCCACTCATTAAGGTTGATACACTTAATGGATTGGATCCAAAAATTGTTCGTGATCGTGTTTCCTTTGAACACCTCACACCTCTTTTCCCTCAGGAAAAATTTAAATTGGCTGACAAACAGAGTACTATTTCTTCCCGTATTATCGATCTTTTTTCTCCCATTGGAAAAGGACAACGTGGAATGATCGTTTCGCAACCCAAAACAGGGAAAACGATGCTCCTTAAAGACATTGCCAATGCCATTGCGGCCAATCATCCTGAAGTATATCAGTTGATTTTGCTAATTGATGAACGTCCTGAAGAGGTAACCGACATGCAACGTAATGTGGACGGTGAAGTAGTTGCTTCGACATTTGATGAACCTGCTGATCGTCATGTTAAAGTAGCCAATATTGTTTTAGAAAAAGCCAAAAGATTGGTGGAATGCGGCCACGATGTTGTGATTCTTTTGGATTCAATTACTCGTTTGGCACGTGCTTATAACACCGTACAACCCGCCTCAGGTAAGATTCTTTCCGGAGGAGTGGATGCCAATGCCTTGCACCGACCCAAACGCTTTTTTGGAGCGGCTCGAAAAATCGAAAATGGAGGATCCCTATCCATCATTGCAACCGCACTGACTGAAACGGGCTCCAAAATGGATGAAGTGATTTTTGAAGAATTTAAAGGTACGGGGAATATGGAGCTCCAATTGGATCGTCGTATTGCCAATCGCAGAATCTTCCCTGCCATCGACTTGGTGTCTTCTAGTACCCGAAGAGATGACCTCCTACTCGACGAAAATACCATCCAACGGATGTGGATCATGCGCAAGTATTTAGCCGACATGAATCCCGTAGAAGCCATGGAATTCATCAACGATCGCTTCAAACGAACCCAAAATAACGAGGAATTCTTGATTTCTATGAATTCATAGACCATTTGATATAACCCAAAACAAAAAAGCCTTCCCAGTGGGAAGGCTTTTTTATATTATAAAATGATCTAAAAACTATAAGGCCGCAACAAACTTAGCAAGCTTAGATTTTAAATTTGCGGCTTTATTAGCATGAATAATGTTTTTCTTGGCGAGTTTGTCAACCATAGAAATTACTTGTGGGAATAAAGCGTCTGCTTCTTTTTTGTCAGTAATAGCACGAAGTTTTCGAACTGCATTTCGTGCTGTTTTGTGTTGAAAACGATTTCTGAGTCGTTTTCTTTCGTTGGATCGGA
>CALITN010000127.1 GCA_938041595.1 uncultured Flavobacteriaceae bacterium
TCCGTTGTGATCCCGGGTAGTTATACTAAAAAATTCCCCGCTGGAAACTACCAAGTACCCTGCGCTTTGATTATCGGTCAACGAAAAGAAAGTACGGATAAAAAGACCTCTTTGAATGAAGCCTTACGTGAACATCAAGTAGCGGTTTGATCAGTTTTTTTCAAGGCCGTTGATGGCGACAATTCGCTTTTTCCGCTTCGATTTTTTCAGCAATGCGACATCATGTTTAGAAACAAATTGCTTTTCCGTCGTATTGGGTTCGTAAATTAAAGCTGAAGCCTTCAAAACTATAGACTGAATCCCTAATTGGATCAACCGATGTAGCATATCCCTAGTAACTCCCTCAACCGTTTCAAACATTTCATCATAGCCATTGATCAGATTAAAATCTTCACGCCAAAACGAAATGTTTTGCAATGCTTGATCATCAGAGATTGAAGGCTTTGACGAGGCGAAAACGCTCAATCCTGGAAAATACACTGCACTACCAGCATTGCGAATTTTTTTCATAAATACATGGTGTTCCATATCACGATCCAGTGAATGAACCAAGGATACTTTGGAAAGAACACCACTCAAAAAAAAACCTCTTCGTGCCCATCTGAGATGCTGTTGCACACATTTAGGATGCAAAAAGCTGATTTCATTAAGCACCACGATATAAGAAGCTTTTGAACGTAAGACAGCATCATTCATCTTGTTTGCAAAGGGAGTCGCCTCTGAAAAGGAAAGATGTTCAATGGGAAAAGCTGCTTGGGTTTGCATCTGAGTGCAAAGCAAAGGGATCGTTTTATCTCCCGTACTGTCCAACACAAATATTTCATCTGGAGTCTGACTTTGATGAATGATCGAAAGCAACTGATGATTCAAAAACGGCTCCGATCGGGAGAGATTCAATAAAAGTGCTATAGTCATTTAAAACAAAGATACTTTTTTCACAAAATAGACGGAAGCCATCCAGCTCCTTTTTGTCCTTTCTTTGGTGTATTTTTGTGATGAAAGCTATGGAAAACACTATGCCTATCCAGGAAACTGTTATTGCACTAAAAAACGGTAAAACAATTCTGTTCCCAACCGATACAGTATGGGGAATTGGCGGAGACGCCACGCAGCCAGCGGTTGTTTCATCTATCTACGATTTAAAACAAAGGGAGGAATCTAAGGCTTTATTGTGCTTAATGAAAGACTCCCATATGCTATCAACATATTTTGATCAAATACCCGTGGAAGCCTACAAGCTCTTCGAGGCGGATCGCCCCACCACAGTAATCCTTGATCATCCCAAAGGACTTGCAAAAAATATGTTAGCCCCCGACAAGAGTTTGGCCGTAAGAATCCCCAAAGACTCTTTTTGCCAAGCCTTACTCGCAGCATTTCAACGTCCTATTATCGCTACCTCTGCCAATAGCAGCGGACATCCCAGTCCAGAAGAATACCAACAGATTGAAAAGACCGTTTTGGAGGGCGTCGACTATATTGTACCTTTGAAACAAACCGAAAAGATGGTCCAACCCTCTCGGATTCTTAAAGTATCTGCTCAGGGGGAAATTACCGTGATTCGCGATTGATGATAGCAAACTCTCCATTTGAAACTAAACTCAACGAAGCCCACTTTAAAATCATTGGTGAGGTGGCCGACGCTATGCAGCTACCCTGCTATGTCATCGGGGGATTTGTTCGGGACTTGATCTTAGGAAGAGACAGCAAAAAAGACATTGATGTTGTCTGTGTAGGCTCTGGAATCGCCTTGGCCAAAGCAGTGCAGAAAAAACTCCCTAACGCACAAAAAGTACAGGTATTTAAATCCTATGGCACAGCCATGGTGCAAGCCGGTGACTTGGTGATAGAATTTGTGGGAGCTCGCAAGGAGTCTTATTCTTCTGAAAGTCGAAACCCAGAGGTAGAACCCGGAAGTTTAGAAGACGATCAAAACCGTCGTGATTTTACAATTAACGCCCTAGCTTTGGGCTTAAACAAAGATACTTTTGGAATGCTTTTAGACCCCTTTAACGGACTGAAAGACCTAGAAAAAAAATGCATCCAAACCCCGCTCGAACCCGGGATTACTTTTGACGACGATCCGCTCCGAATGCTTCGGGCAATCCGTTTCGCTACCCAACTCAATTTCACCATTGCCCCACCGACCCTAGCAGCAATCAAAAAATACGCAGAGCGCATTGCCATAATTTCCAATGAACGAATTGTGGATGAACTGCATAAGATTATCGCTACCCCAAAACCCTCTAAAGGATTTTTACTGCTTGAAGAAACTGGACTGCTTAAAAAAATTCTACCTGAGCTCACTGCCCTTAAAGGAATTGAAGAAATCGACGGGCATCGCCACAAGGACAACTTCTATCACAGCCTAGAGGTCTTGGATAATATATGTCCTAATACTGAGGATTTGTGGTTACGCTGGGCGGCCTTGCTCCATGATATTGGAAAGGCACCCACTAAAAAATTAGTACCCCCCACTGGATGGACGTTTCACGGACACGAATTTATAGGGGCTAAGATGGTATATAAACTTTTCAAACGGCTTAAAATGCCCCTCAATGAAAAGATGAAATACGTCCAAAAACTAGTTTTAATGAGTTCTCGTCCCATTGTTATTGCGCAAGATTTGGTGACTGACTCAGCCGTTCGTCGTCTTATTTTTGATGCTGGTGACTCCATTGATGATTTAATCTGCTTATGCGAAGCTGATATTACGACCAAAAACCCCAAGCGATTTGAACGTTACCACAACAATTTTAAAATTGTTCGTCAAAAGATCATTGAAGTGGAAGCTCGTGATCAGGTGCGGAATTTTCAACCGCCCGTGACCGGAGAAATGATTATGGCGTATTTTCAAATAGGCCCCTCCCGTGCGATTGGCACGATCAAAGAAGCTATCAAAGAAGCTATTTTGGAAGGTAGTATTCCTAATGAACTGGATGCTGCTAAAGAAAAA
>CALITN010000128.1 GCA_938041595.1 uncultured Flavobacteriaceae bacterium
CGCGGATGGGATCAAAACGACTGGGAAGTAAAAGAGTTTCCAACCAAAGAAAAATTGGATATGCTTTTTCCAGAGACCCCTGTTGTCCTAGAGCGTATTGATGGCCACGCAATGCTTGTCAATCAAAAGGCTTTGGATTTGGCAGGGATTGACAGTTCTACAGAAGTTGAGGGAGGAACGGTAGTTCTCAAAAAAGGAAAACCAACTGGGGTTTTGATTGACCGTCCAATGGATTTGGTAACACAGGCATTACCTCCGTTTACGAAACAACAAAAAGCAGAAGCCCTAATAGCAGCCCAAGAGGTGTGTTTTAAGCATGGTTTAACTACGGTCACAGACGCAGGTATTGACCGTGCGGATATTGAATTAATCGATAGCCTACAAAAAACCAACGCTTTGCAAATGCGTATCTATGCCATGGTACAGAATACCAAGGAAAATTTGGATTACTACCTTTCCAATGGTATCTACACCAATGACTTTTTGAATGTTCGATCTGTAAAAGTATATGCAGACGGTGCTTTAGGTTCTAGAGGAGCTGCTTTATTGAAGCCCTATGCGGACGCTCCTAGACACCAAGGGAAGATGATTACTGATTTGGATTCTCTAAAACGTTTGGCTGCTCGTATTGCAAAAACAAAATTCCAAATGAATACTCATGCCATTGGTGATGCAGCCAATGAAGCTGTTTTGAACGCCTACACCAATGAGGTCCGCTTTTTACGTGATCCTCGTTGGCGAATTGAACATGCTCAGGTAGTGGATCCAAAAGATTTTGAGAACTTTAGTACAAAAATAATCCCCTCAGTGCAGCCACTTCATGCCACAAGTGATATGTATTGGGCTAAAGAACGACTTGGCTCGAAGCGGGAATCTACAGCTTATGCCTTTAGAGACTTATTGGATAATGCAGGAATTTTGACTTTAGGAACTGATTTCCCTGTGGAGACCGTAAATCCATTCCATACGTTCTATGCAGCCGTTGCCCGTAAAGACCTAGAAGGCTATCCCGAGGAAGGCTACCAGGCTGAAAATAAAATTTCACGCTACAACACACTCATGGGTATGACTCGTTGGGCTGCGTTTGCAAACTTTGAAGACGACGTTAAGGGGACAATTGAAGTAGGTAAGTTTGCTGACTTTGTGATTCTTGATCGTGATATTTTGGAAATAGCAGAACGAAGAATCCCTAAGACACGTGTAATTGCTACTCTGATTAACGGCAAGATTGTCTATTCAAATCGCTTTTAACTTTTAGCGAATGTTTACAATATGAATAAAAGGCGGCATTAAGCCGCTTTTTTATTTACTATTAACATAAAATTTTTTTTATTATTTATTAATCGAATTAAAATATTGTTATTGTATTTATTAATTAACAAATAATTTACTTTTGATGCAAAATTATAATTATGTGCGGAATTGTATGTGCTTTTGAATTAAAACAGGATGTTGAACAGCTTCGTCCTCAATTGTTAACCATGTCCAAAAGGATTCGTCATCGTGGACCCGATTGGAGTGGCATTTACAATCATTCGAATGCGATTTTAGCGCATGAACGACTGGCTATTGTGGATCCCACCTCAGGAAAACAACCCTTATTTACAGCTGACAAATCATTGGTTTTGGCAGCCAATGGTGAAATCTATAACCACCGCGATTTGCGGAAGCAATTTGAAGGATCCTATGATTTCCAAACAGATTCAGACTGTGAAGTTTTATTGGCACTTTACCAAGAAAAGGGCCCTGCCTTTATGGACGAACTTAATGGAATTTTTGCCTTTGCCATCTATGATACTCAAAGGGATAGCTATTTTATCGCTCGCGACCATATGGGTATTATTCCATTGTATATGGGATGGGATGTACATGGTACTTTTTATGTAGCATCAGAACTAAAAGCTCTTGAAGGTGTGTGTATAAAAATTGAACTTTTCCCCCCGGGCCATTATTTGGAAAGTGGCTCCGACCAGCCTGTTCAATGGTATCAACGGGATTGGAGCGATTTTGAAAAAGTCAAAGACAATGAAACCAGTATTGAAGAGTTGCACGACGCCCTATCGGATGCTGTCCAACGCCAGCTTATGAGTGATGTTCCCTATGGTGTTCTTCTTTCCGGGGGCTTGGATTCATCGATCACTTCAGCTTTGGCGAAAAAATTTGCTTCAAAGCGCATCGAGTCGGACAATACACAGCAAGCTTGGTGGCCGCAGCTGCATTCTTTCTCTGTGGGATTAGAAGGCTCTCCCGATTTGGAAGCCGCGCGTAAAGTAGCAGATCATATCGGAACAGTACATCACGAAATTAAATTTACCATTCAAGAAGGCTTAGACGCTATCAAGGATGTTATATATCATTTAGAAACCTATGACATTACAACCATTCGTGCTTCTACACCGATGTTTTTGATGGCGCGAGCTATCAAATCTTTAGGCATCAAAATGGTGCTGAGTGGGGAAGGGGCTGATGAGTTATTCGGCGGTTATTTGTACTTCCACAAAGCACCGACAGCTCAAGACTTTCATGAAGAAACGGTTCGCAAGTTGGATAAACTTCATCAGTATGACTGTTTGCGTGCCAATAAGTCTCTTGCTGCTTGGGGTATCGAAGGACGTGTTCCGTTTTTGGACAAGGAGTTTATGGATGTCGCCATGCGGCTAAATCCTAAAGATAAGATGATCAACGGAGAACGAATGGAGAAATGGGTGGTTCGCAAAGCCTTCGAATCCTATTTACCTGAGAGCATCGCTTGGAGACAGAAAGAACAATTCTCTGATGGTGTAGGCTATTCATGGATTGACACCCTCAAAGAGCTGGTGGATGAAAAGGTGACTGACGAACAAATGGAAAATGCACACTATCGTTTTCCAACGCAAACTCCACAGAACAAAGAGGAATTTTATTACCGTAGTATTTTCGAAGGACATTTCCCAAGCGAGGCAGCAGCTCTAAGTGTTCCTTCGGTGCCTTCCGTGGCCTGCAGTACTCCCATAGCTCTCGAATGGGATGAGGCATTCAAAAACCAAAATGATCCCAGTGGTCGGGCGGTTGCCAAGGTTCACGAAGATGCCTACTAACAGTACTATAAAAGGGGTGTTTTTTATCCACTAAATGTTAATAAATCCCCCTTAATTACAAGGCTTGGCCTCCCAATTCTAGGGGGGCTTTTTTGTATATTTGGAGGACGGACAAATGTCAACTAATTATCTTTTTTCCATGAGCGAAGAAAACAAAATGCCTCAATATTCCGCAGACAGTATCCAGGCCCTAGAAGGAATGGAACATGTTCGGATGCGACCCTCAATGTATATTGGGGATGTTGGTGTTCGGGGACTCCATCATTTGGTCTATGAAGTAGTAGATAACTCAATAGATGAAGCCCTTGCCGGTCATTGTGATACCATCAAAGTGACCATCAACGAGGACAACTCAATCACTACCGAAGATAATGGTCGTGGTATACCGGTCGGAATCCATAAAAAAGAAGGGGTTTCTGCCCTTGAGGTTGTAATGACCAAAATTGGTGCCGGTGGAAAATTTGATAAGGATTCGTATAAAGTATCAGGGGGGCTTCATGGTGTTGGGGTTTCCTGTGTAAATGCTTTGTCCGAATCGCTTACGGCACGGGTTTTCCGAGAAGGAAAAATTTGGGAACAATCCTATGAAAGAGGAAAATCTCTAGCGGCAGTTGCTACTGTAGGCACTGCAGATTATACGGGAACCGTGGTGACCTTTAAACCGGATCCTCAAATCTTTAAGCAAACCCTTGAGTATAACTACGAAACGCTGGCGCTTCGCATGCGTGAGTTGGCCTATCTTAATAAAGGAATCACCATCACCATCATTGATGAAAGAAACAAAGATGAGAAAGGTGAATTTATTCAAGACACCTTTTTCTCAGAAGAAGGACTAAAAGAATTCATCAATTTTCTTGACGAGTCTCGAGAAGCCATTATCAAGGATGTCATCAGTATGGAAGGTGAGAAAAATGGTATTCCCGTTGAGGTTGCTATGGTGTACAATACGTCTTTTTCCGAAAACTTACACTCCTATGTCAACAACATCAACACCCATGAGGGGGGAACACACCTTTCTGGATTTAGAAGAGGTTTGACTTCCACCTTAAAAAAGTATGCCGATAGTTCAGGCTTGTTAGACAAATTAAAATTTGACATTGCCGGAGATGATTTCCGAGAAGGGCTTACGGCAATTGTTTCTGTAAAAGTAGCAGAGCCGCAGTTTGAAGGACAGACCAAAACAAAACTAGGGAACCGAGAGG
>CALITN010000129.1 GCA_938041595.1 uncultured Flavobacteriaceae bacterium
TCAATGATTTCTTGAGGACTTTTCCCTTCTTTTTTTGCTTTGATGGCAATGGCCACTCCGTGCTCGTCACTACCACAGATAAAAGCAACTTCTTTTTTGCGGGCACGTAAATAGCGCGCATAGATATCTGCTGGAACATAGACCCCAGCAAGGTGACCAATATGTACGGGACCATTGGTATAGGGTAGCGCCGCGGTGATGGTATGTCGTTTGAAGGACTGGGCCATGGCTTAAATTTGACCAAAAATAATAATTATAACAGCTGTAACGCAGGAAATCCGTAACTTTAAAATAAGCTCTAAATCTGAAACTATGGATGCACAAACCTTAGGTCTTGCTGCAGAAGACTTTGCCGCACACTATCTCAAACGAAAAGGATATCGAATTAGGAAACGAAACTACCGCTATCTAAAAGCGGAAATTGATATTATTGCGGAAATAGACAACACCCTTGCAGTCATAGAAGTCAAGGCCAGAACTACTCATATTTATGGAACTCCAGAAAGCTTTGTTTCTCCCAAACAAATTTGATTGATTGTTACGGCTGCCAATCACTTCATCGAGCAAGAGAATCTCAATATGGAAGTGCGATTTGATATTCTTGCCATCCTTCGACAACATGGAAAATGGGAAGCCAATCATATTGAAAAAGCATTTTATTCTTTCGATGGCAGTTAGTATTCTTTTCTAAATGTTATATTTTTATATATTTGTGAAAATTTTAAACAATGAAGACTATTGCCTCCGAGGTATTAGACTATATCAAGACCAAACCTTTCTTGATGAGCGCTTTGTCGCAAGGGATTATTAACTTGACTTCTTTGGCTCGAGAAATCCAGCCAGATATTGAGAAATCACTCAAAAAATCGGCAAAGAGTGGGGCGATTGTCATGGCACTTAAACGAATTTCTGACAATCAAGAGTTTCTATCGACACATAAAATCGTTCGTGTTTTAAAAAATTTAGGAGACATCACCGTGCGTTCTTCTCTGGCAGACTATTGTTTTAAAATTACTGATACCTTACTACTGTCTCAAGCCAAATTTTTGGATCAGATCAAGTCCGAACCCAATGCCTTTTATACTTCCTCTCGCGGGGTAGCCGAATGCAACATTATCGTTAGTCAGAACTTGATTGATACGGTTGACACCATTTTCCAGAGTGAATTTTGTTTGGACAAAGAAGTAAATTTATCAGCAATCACGGTAAAATTACCGACAGACAACGTTCAAATTCCCGGGATTTACTATTTTATTTTCCAACGCCTTTCTTGGGAGGGAGTCAATATCAAGGAAGTGATTTCTACTTCTAATGAGTTTACAATACTGATGGATGAAAACTCCGTCAATGTCGCTTTTGAAGTAATCAAGAACTTGAAACTCCTTTAGTCAACAGCAGTTTTTCCATTAGGGTTAACACGGTTTCGGTTTGTGCAACAGCTTCAACAACGAGAAGCAAGCGCATACCTTGGCGGGTTTGTTTTTGTTTGATTTGCAAGCGTTCGGGCATTTCTTGAATCCGAGTTAAGATATTTTGAAAGCGCAGCGACTCGTAGAAGGGATGATTTTCTTGTGCCATAAAATACCCCACACATTTCCCATTTTTGATTACCAATCGTTCCAATCCTAATTGTGCCGCTGCCCATTTGATTTTCACACTGGCCATCAGTTCTATCGCGGGCTCTGGAAGTGGTCCAAACCGATCTTCTAGGTTTTTTTCAAAAGCGAGTAGTTCTGTTTCGTCTTTTACTTGGCTCAGTTGGTTGTAAAGCGAAAGGCGCTCTTTGACGCTATTCACATAGTAATCTGGCAGCATGATTTCTAAATCCGTATCCAGTTGCACTTCTTTGGTGTAGGCTTCTTGTTGGTTGCGTTCTTTTTCAAAAAGGGTCTTAAACTCGTTCTCTTTCAACTCCGACAGCGCCTCTTCCAATATCTTTTGGTAGGCATCGAATCCGATGTCATTGATAAAACCACTTTGTTCTCCGCCCAATAAATCCCCAGCTCCTCGAATTTCTAAATCTTTCTTGGCGATCTGAATTCCCGATCCCAGTTCGGCATATTGCTCAATGGTTTGGATTCTTTTTTGCGCATCAGAACTCATAGCTGATCGTGGTGGAGTCATAAAATAGCAAAATGCCTTTTTGTTACTCCGTCCTACCCGGCCGCGCATCTGATGCAGATCACTCAATCCAAAATTATTGGCGTTATTGATAAAAATGGTATTTGCGTTGGGTACGTCCAGTCCATTTTCAATGATGGTGGTAGCCACCAAAATATCGTATTGTCCTGCTAAGAATTTGAGCAGCGTCTGTTCCAGTCGATCGCCTTGCATTTGTCCGTGCCCAATTCCAATGCGTGCATCAGGAACCAACCGTTGGATCATCCCTGCGACTTCTTGGATACTCTCCACCCGATTGTGGACAAAATAAACCTGTCCACCCCGCTGTAATTCATACAAAATTCCATCTCGAACTACCGTTTCATTAAACCGAACCACCTCGCTTTGGATGGGGTAGCGATTCGGTGGCGGCGTTGCGATCACCGATAAGTCTCGCGCAGCCATCAGACTGAACTGCAAGGTGCGGGGAATGGGAGTAGCGGTAAGGGTTAATACATCAATATTTTTTTTCAGTGAACGAATTTTTTCTTTTACGCCCACACCAAATTTTTGTTCTTCATCCACAATCAGCAATCCCAAATCGGCATAGTCTACTGTTTTCCCTGCAATTTGATGAGTACCTATCAGGATATCGATCTTACCAGCTTTTAGATCTTTCAAAATAGCCTTTCGATCTTTGGTTGAGCGAAAACGATTCAAGTAGTCCACACGCACCGGAAGGTTTTTCAATCGATTGCTAAAGGTTTTAAAATGCTGAAAAGCCAAAATGGTGGTCGGCACCAAAACGGCCACTTGTTTGCTGTTGTCCACCGCCTTAAATGCCGCGCGGATGGCTACCTCTGTTTTACCAAAACCCACATCACCACATACCAACCGATCCATGGGGCGTTCACTTTCCATATCGGTTTTGATAGCGGCCGTGGCTTTTCCCTGATCAGGTGTATCCTCGTAGATAAAAGAAGCCTCTAATTCCCATTGAAGATAGCTGTCCGGGGCAAAGGCATAGCCGATTTTTTTTCGCCGTTCTGCATAGAGTTGAATCAAATTGAAGGCAACTTCTTTGACCCGTTTTTTGGTCTTTTGCTTTAGGGCTTTCCAAGCCTTGGAGCCTAACTTCAGCAGCTTGGGAACCTTACCGTCTTTGCCATTAAACTTTGTGATTTTATGAAGGGAATGGATGCTCAAATAGAGAACATCTCCTTCGCCATAGATCAGTTTAATAGCCTCCTGTTTTTTTCCTTCCACATCAATATGCTGGAGACCTCCAAAACGTCCGATTCCATGATCCATATGGGTTACATAGTCACCCATTTCCATCAAGGTGAGTTCCTGCAAGGTCAAGGCATCTGATTTTGTTTTTTGGGATTTGAGGCGGTATTTGTGGTAGCGATTAAAGATTTGGTGATCGGTAAATACCGCTATTTTGGCTTCGGGATCTTCAAAGCCTTCGAAGAGAGGACAGACTAAGGTTTTATAATGCACCGTTTCTTCCATTTCCTGAAAAATATCGTGGAAGCGTTTAACTTGTTGTTCATTGGAACAGCAGAGATAGTTGGTCCAGCCTTTTTGGTGATTGCTGTTGAGATGCGCCACCAGTAGATCGAACTGTTTGTTAAAGCTGGGCTGCGGCGTTTGCCCCCAATGGAGGGTTTTGGTGGGGGGGAGGCGGTCTGAATTTTGAAACAAGCCCACTGACCGTCCTCGCAAAGCAGCAAGCCATTCTTTACTTTGGCAAAACAAGGTTTCTGGAGGAAACTGAGTAGTGGTATCTAGACCTTCAAATTGTAAAGTAGCTTTGTCAAAAAGATGCTCTAAACGATCGCAGCAACCGTCCAGATTTTCAAACAAGATCGTGCTTTGCTCGGGGAGAAGATCAAGTAGGGTTTTCCGTTTGTCGGTAAATGTCAGAGAGGAGGTGTTTGGTATGAGTTCAATCTGTTCGTACTGCTGAATGGACAGTTGGGTACGAACATCAAATGACCGAAGACTTTCTACTTCATCTCCAAAAAACTCAATCCGATAGGGATGTTGGTTAGAATAGGAAAAGACATCAATGATTCCTCCTCGAACGGAAAAAGTCCCTGGTTCGGTCACAAAATCCGCTCGTTCAAATCCGTATTCAAACAAGGTCTCGTTGATAAAATCCAAGCTTAATGCGGTTCCTTTTTGAACCTTTAGAGTATTCTTTCTAAGGGTGTGTTGTGAAATGACTTTTTCAAAAATGGCCTGTGGATAGGTGATAATGATTCGGGGACGTTTGCTGTTGGTGAGTTTTCGCAAGACTTCGGCACGCAGGAGCACATTGGCATTGTCCGTAGCTTCCGACACATAGGCTTGGCGGTAGCTGGCTGGGAAAAAAAGCACATCCGTAGTCCCCAATAATTCTTCAAGATCATTAAGATAGTAGGCTGCTTGTTCGGGGTTTTCTAAAACCCAGAGTAGCGACTGGGGTTCTTGCTGAAAACGACTGGCTAACGCCAGTGTACGTCCCGATCCTACTGCGGATTTAAAGTGATTGACTTGTGGGGTGCCGAGTGCTTGCTTCAAAGCTTTTGGAAGCGCTGTTTCGGACAGTATCGCAAGCGGAAAATTGGACAATTCTTTTTTTGGCAAATATACAGGCTATTTATTCCTTAAGGAAACGGGTAAAACAGACTTTTCTCCTAGCGCATACACCCGATCTTTGGCCTTGGGTTGTAATATAAACAAGCCCGTAAAGTCGCCAAAAGCTGGAAGAATCATTTGATTGGGACGGTGAAAAAAGCAGGGAACCTTTAGCTGTTGACGCCCCTTGCCTTGTATTTTAACACCGGGATGAAGGTGTCCACAAAGATTAAAAAAACGCGTTTGTTTTTCAGGATGATGAGTAAAAAGCAGCCCTTCTTCCTGCCATTCATTCACCACTTTCAAGCCGCTTTCTACAAGGAGTTTCTCGGGTAAAATATCATGATTTCCCTTCACCAGATAAGTTGGGATGGGACATTGTTGATTCCATTCTACAAATCGATCCCATTCTGCATTGCGATCGCTGTGAAACAAATCGCCTAAAAAGAAAATCCGCTGCACGGAATGGTTTGTCAGTAGGGAATCCATTTTTTTATAAAAGGAAAACTGAATTTTCGGTGGAACAGCAAAACCATTTTTGCGAAAGTGCGTGATTTTACCCAAATGTGCATCGGCAATCAACAGCGTCTGTGTGTTGCTCCAGTAAATTGCTCCTTCGGGAAGCAACAGCATGCGATGTTGATTAATGTGTATTTCCATTGGAGAGGTCTTTTTCCAGTTGTAAATACATTTTTCGAATTCGGTCTTCCACCGATTCGGAAGACATCTTGGCCCGTAAACGATCGGTAATTAAAGGAAACGAAAAGGGTGTGGGTTGATGGGTTTTTATCCAGCGAATTTCTTGTGTATTCATGCGTTCAAAGGCTTGCAGAAGTCGTCCTTGCTCCATACCGTGATCAAAAGTTTCGGCTAAGGCTTGTTGATAGAGTAGATTTTCGGGCTCATAGTCTTTAAATACCTCATAAAACAATTGAGAGCTGGACTGAAGGTGTTTGCTTTTGATCGGCTGGGAGGGTGTACCCTGGAATACCAAGCCTCCAATCACGGCAATATCTCGAAACTTTCGTCGTGCTGTTTCCGATATATTGATTCCTGTTTTCAAATCTTCGAGAACATCCGTTACCGATAGTAAATTGTTATCCAAAAGGCCTTCAATATCAATTGGGCGATCCGAGACCAGTTCAAAACCATAGTCATTGTAAGCCAAGCTAAAACTGGTGGGCGCCAACAAACTCAAACGATAGGAAACAATACTGGCCATAGCCATGTGAATGGCATAGCCTTCGAAAGGATAAAATACTGCATGATGCCCTTCGCGAGAAGGAAAGGTTTCAATGAGTAATTCCTCTGCTTTGGGAAGTAGGGATTGTTTTTTTTGCTGAGACAATACAGGTGCCAAGGCTTTACTTTCCCGGCTTTTGCTTGTTTCCAATTGGTAAAAGGTATCGCGAAGCAATGCACTCAAATGAGCACTAAAACTCATTCGTCCTCCCATCCAGGCGGGAATTTTTGCTTTTTTGGCTTTGGATTTTTTGACCAGTACTTGGTTGTTTTGGATTTTGATCAGCTCTAAGTTTTTCCCACCAAAAGTGAATACATCACCAGGGATTAGTTTGGAAACAAACCATTCTTCAATGGCCCCGATAAAGCCCCCTTTACGGTATTTGACCAATAAGTCGGCATCACTCACGATGGTTCCAATGGTCATTCGGTGACGCATGGCAATTGATCGATTGGCCACACGATAGCAGCCGCTTTCATCTACCGTCACTTTTTTGTACTCGTCATAATTCTCCAAGCTCTGACTTCCTTGTCGAATAAAATTCAAGCACCACTGCCAGGTATCTGGGTCTAGGGTTTGGTAGCAAAAGGTGTTTTGTATTATTGGGAAAAGTGCTTTTGGGGAAAAGCCTTCACCTACAGCCAAAGTCATCAGAAATTGAATAAGCACATCATAACTGTTGAGATAGGGAATGCGATCTTCAATGATTTGTTCCGCAATAGCGGTTTGTAGTGCAAGAGCTTCAATGAGCTCCATGGCATGGGTAGGCAAAAAATAAATTAGACTGGCTTTACCAGGTTGGTGACCGCTGCGTCCGGCACGTTGAAGAAAACGCCCCACCCCCTTCGGGCTACCAATTTGAATACAGCTTTCTACAGGGCTGAAGTCCACACCCAAGTCCAAACTAGAGGTACAAACCACTAGTTTTAGACGGTCGTTTCGTAGTGCTTCTTCTACCCAAAGCCGTGTCTCTTTGTTTATGCTCCCGTGGTGCATAGCCATTTGACCAGCCCAATCGGGATGGGCTTCCAACAGCCGTTGAAACCATATTTCGCATTGGGCTCGGGTGTTGGTAAATACCAAGGTGGATCGAGAGCGTTTCACCACCTTGACCACCTCATTTAATAAATGCAAGCCCAAATGACCACGCCAAGGAAAACGCTCCATGTTTTTGGGGACTAAGGACTTTACTTTAATGGTTTTCTTTCGGTGGGAAACGATCCTGACGGCTTGCTCAGCATCTGCACCCAGCAGAATTTCTTGTGCGAGGTCTAAATTACCAATGGTGGCCGAAATTCCCCATACTTTTAGTTGGGGGAGAAAAGATTTCAAATAAGCCAAGGCAAGTTCTATCTGTACACCGCGTTTGGAACCCATAAGTTCATGCCATTCGTCAATTACAATGCACTGAAGATGTGAGAAATAGGTTTTGTGCTCTTTGCTCCCTAACAGTAGATGAAGGCTTTCGGGAGTAGTCACCAGTCCAAAATTCGGTTTTCTACGTTGCTTGACTCGGGCAGTGGAGGGGGTGTCCCCAGTACGGAGATCCACTTTCCAGTTGGGGTCAAAGTGCTGACTCATTCGTTCAGTACTCTGCTGAATCTCAACAGCCAAGGCTTTTAGGGGGGTAATCCACAGGGCTTGTAAACCTTTCTCGGGGGGCTTGGCCATTGCTTCTTGTACTATCCCACCCCAAAGAGCATATGTTTTACCGCTGCCTGTGGGTGCATTTACAAATCCACTTTTCCCGGCAGCGTAGGCTTTCCAAGTTTTTTTTTGAAAAGGAAGTGGTTTCCATCCCTGCTCTTCAAACCATTGGTTCATTGTGGTTGTTGCGTTCATGGAAGGAGTTCTTTAAGGTCTGAGAGGCTGTTTGCGGCTTCAATTTTTTTGTCATGTCTCCAACGTAAAATCCTTGGAAAACGGACGGCAAAACCACTTTTGTGTCGAGAGGAAGCTGCAATCCCCTCAAAGGCTATTTCAAAAACAAGTTGTGGGGTCACCTCTCGAACAGGGCCAAAGCGAGCCAGGGTGTTTTGTTTTACGAAACGATCCACTTCTCGAATCTCTTTATCAGTTAAACCAGAATAGGCCTTTGCAAAAGTGACCAGCTGCCCATCGTCCCATAAGCCAAAAGTGTAGTCTGTGAAGAGGTTCGTTCGGCG
>CALITN010000130.1 GCA_938041595.1 uncultured Flavobacteriaceae bacterium
AGCTGTTGCCATCAAAGCAGGCATAGGTCCAAAAGGGTTGCCTTTATAGTCCATATCAAGACCCGCCACGATGACTCGTATTCCGCGATTGGCCAGATCATTACATACCTGTACGATCTCATCGTCAAAAAATTGGGCTTCATCAATCCCAATCACATCACAGCCGTCAGCAAGAATAGGAATATTGGCTGCCGCAGGAACGGGAGTCGATCGAATCTGATTAGCATCGTGTGAAATCACATGACTTTCATTATAGCGATGATCGATACTGGGTTTGAAAATTTCAATTTTTTGCTGTGCAATCTCGGCCCGTTTTAACCGACGGATTAGCTCTTCTGTTTTTCCAGAAAACATCGACCCACAGATGACTTCGATCCAGCCAAATTGTTCTTTGGGGTTTACGGTGTTTTCTAAAAACATTTTGTACTTTTCAATTTAGATGATTGACCTTAGGGTCGCTAACAAAGGTATTAAAACAATTTCGTTGCACTCCCTCCAATGAAGCATCAACTTCGCCAAGAAATCGAAAATTTAATTAAGCGGCTACATGACAATAGCTCGCAACTGACAGAAGACCAACTCTATGAAAGTTTACGAACGATTTATGAGCTGGGTGTTCTTTTGAAGCATGGAAGTAAAGCAACGGAGGAGTCATCTGTTCTGCTAGGGGAACAGCAAGCCCAACTTTTTGCATCTCTGGAGTCAATGGCTATTGAAAAAGAAATCCCTCCATTGGAAAGCTTTCAAGAGCAACAAGAGGAGCCAGAGCTTATGGATACCATCAAAAATATGGTGACCGAAATGCCCGAATCCAAAGTAGTGAATGAATTATTCACTCAAATTGAGGAACCCCATTTTGTTCGTAAGGAAGCACCAGAAGCACCTTCGGCAGTTGCCCCATCTAAGAAAGATTTGGACAAACCAAGTCCAAACCTGAACGAGCGTTTTTCCAAAGGACTCAAGGTAGATTTGAACGATCGTTTGGCATTTATTCAGCATTTATTTGACAACAAACCCAATGACTATCAGCGGGCGTTGAATCAGCTTACCACTTTTGATAATTTCCAAGAAGTTTCTGTATTTATCGAATCGATGATAAAACCTGACTACAATAACTGGGAAGGAAAAGAACTGTATGAAGAGCGTTTTCTGGGAATACTTTCACAGTTTTTTGAGACCAAAGAATAGGCAGTGATGGCGTTATATCTTGTCCCAACCCCTATCGGTAATTTGGAAGACATGACCTTCCGAGCAGTCTCACTCCTTACAGAAGTTGATTTGATATTGGCAGAAGACACCCGTACCAGTGCTGTTTTGTTACAACATTACGGAATCAGTACTCCTATGCAGAGTTTTCATATGCACAATGAACACAGCAAAGTAAGTGGGGTGATTGAAAAACTAAATGCAGGGCAAACCGTCGCATTGATTTCAGACGCAGGGACTCCTGGAATTTCAGATCCTGGATTTTTATTGGTACGCGAAGCTCTCCAACATGAAATCCATGTGGAATGTTTGCCTGGGGCAACAGCACTAATTCCAGCAATAGTACAAAGTGGCTTACCTTCCGATCGTTTTTTCTTTCAGGGGTTTTTACCCCCAAAAAAAGGACGTCAAAAAAAACTCGAAGAATTGGCACAACTTGCAGTCACAGTTGTATTTTATGAATCCCCCCATAAGCTGCTAAAAACCCTCGGTCAAATGGAACCTTTTTTTGGAGGAGATCGAAAAGTGAGTATTAGCAGGGAATTGACTAAAAAATTTGAAGACACTTTTCGAGGAAGTTTGTCTGAAGCACAAGAGTTTTATGCCCAACAAGCCCCCAAGGGCGAATTTGTCCTTTGTATAGCACCCCAATAGAATATGTATGCGATGGAATAAAACCACCAATGCCGAGACTGCGACCCTCTTAAATCTAGAGCAAGCCTTAGGGGTTCCCACTGCAGTGGCCACGATCTTGGCTCAGCGCGGGATCACGTCTTTTGAAGCGGCCAAAACCTTTTTTCGTCCTGATTTAAAAGCCTTACACGACCCTTTTTTGATGTTGGGAATGTCCAAAGCAGTGGATCGGATTCTTAAAGCCGTTAGCACTGGCGAAAAAATATTGGTCTATGGCGATTATGATGTGGATGGAACTACTGCCGTAGCCCTGCTTTTCTCATACCTTAAAACATTGACACCCGAAGTAGCAACCTATATTCCCGATCGCTATTCGGAAGGATATGGACTTTCCTCTCAAGGAGTACAGTTTGCGAGTGACAATGGTATTGGACTGTTGATTACATTGGACTGCGGAATCAAAGCCGTAGAACGCGTGGCCGAGGCCAATACTTTGGGAATGGATAGCATCATTTGCGATCACCACCTTCCGGGCGAGGAACTGCCTTCAGCCGTGGCAATTTTAGATCCGAAGCAAAAGGACTGTTCGTATCCCTATAAAGAACTGTGTGGATGTGGCATTGGGTTTAAATTGATTCAAGCCTTGGCTCTTCAACAAGGGGATGATTTGGAAGTTTTATATCCCTACTTGGATTTGGTCGCCACAGCCATAGCAGCGGATATTGTTCCGCTGACAGGAGAGAATAGAATTTTGGCTTATTATGGTTTGGAGCAAATCAACACGGCACCCCGCCCTGGGTTTGAGCTTTTGATGCAAAACACAAAAAAGAAGGTTTTGCAACTGAGTGATTTGGTTTTTGTCATTGCACCGCGAATTAATGCGGCTGGGCGGATGCAGCATGGCCAGCGAGCAGTTGATTTGCTCTGTTCGGAAACTGTAGACACGGCCCTACCCCATGCTCGTTCTATTGAATTGATGAACAGCGAACGCCGATTGACTGATGAAAAAATTACAGCGGAAGCCTTGGCTCAAATTCAGGATTTGGAAACGGAGTTCAGCACGGTTGTGATGCAAGAGCATTGGCACAAAGGCGTGGTGGGAATTGTAGCTTCTCGGCTTATCGAATCCTATTACCGGCCTACGGTTGTGTTGACCGCCTCTGGGGACCAACTGGTGGGTTCTGTACGTTCGGTTAAGGGGTTTGATGTCTACGAAGCGCTGACAGCTTGTAAGGATCATTTTATTCAGTTTGGAGGCCATAAATATGCAGCGGGTTTAACCATGAAAAAAGAGGCCTTAGCACCTTTCCGATCCGCTTTTGAGCAGGCGGTTAAAGAACGAATTCTTCCCGAGCAACGCGAACCCAGCCTGCTGTATGATGCCACTTTGACCTTGAATGAAATTACGCCTAAGCTTTTTCGAATCTTACAGCAGATGGCACCCTTTGGCCCCCAAAATATGCGCCCTGTTTTTCGCACCAAAGGGGTAAAAGATGCCGGCGGTTGCAAAGTGGTGGGCAAAGAGCAAACCCATCTAAAATTAGAGGTCACAGACTTTAGTGGCGCGCCTGTTTCGGGAATTGCTTTTGGTATGGCGGAGCATATTCACAAAATCAAAAGCCAAGTTAGTTTTGAGATGCTTTATACGCTCGATGAGAATGCGTTTAATGGGGTAAAGACAATACAGTTAAAAGTCAAAGCATTACGTTTATAAAAAACTTGCGAATTGAGTTGATGGCCCAAAAATATAAAAGTCAAAAACTTCCGTTTAATGGTTCTAAATTTTCCCTTAAAGTGAGTTTCTAAGTCATTGAAGAAAAACCCAATATGGGACAAATAATCACTTTGTTCTCTATGATTTTTCATCCATTTGGTCTTGTAGCCAAAGAGTGAAGCCACAATATTTTTAAATGAATTGGTTTCCGCATTTTAGTGTATGATAAGTCTTCGGATATACTTATTTAATCAGTACTAAATACTTGATTATCGGAGAAATATCTCCAAGTTATTGAGGAGGGAAATTTATCCAAATCAGGAATATATTAATCCTGTCCTATAGAGCATTTGTCACCATAAAAAGCTCCAATGGAATGGTTAAGGGGCGCTCTTTCACAAAAAAGTGAAGACACCTTATTTTATCGTATAAAAAATAAAACTTAGTTGTTTTTACAGCGTTCGATCAGTGCTGTTGTAGAAGGGTCATGTACTGCAACGCGATCGGACTGTAAATCACTTAAAACACTGTTGGCTAATTGCTTTCCAAGCTCCACACCCCATTGGTCATAGCTATAGATATTCCATAGGATTCCCTGAACAAAAATCTTATGCTCGTACATGGCAATCAGTGCCCCCAAAGTATAGGGTGTCAGTTTTTGAATCAAAAAGGTGGTGGTAGGGCGATTGCCCGTAAATACTTTAAATGGTGTTAAGCGTTGTATTTCTTGCGCGCTAAGCCCTTTATCTTCTAATTCTTTTCGAACAACCGCTTCTGTTTTTCCACACATCAACGCTTCTGTTTGTGCAATAAAGTTGGAAAGTAGCTTATCTTGATGATCTCCTGTTTCGTGAAGCGACTCTTGGAAACCTATAAAATCGGTTGGAATGAGCTTGGTTCCTTGATGGATCAATTGAAAGAAGGCATGTTGGGCATTGGTGCCGGAAGCTCCCCAGATGATGGTTCCGGTTTGATAGTCCACGGCCTTTCCGTTTCGGTCTACTCCTTTACCATTACTTTCCATAATTCCTTGCTGTAGATAGGCGGGAAGGCTTCTTAGGTACTGGGTGTAGGGAACAATGGCTTCACTTTCGGCCTGCCAGAAATTGTTGTACCAGATACTAAGCAGCGCCAAAAGGGTTGGGATATTTTTTTCGGCAGGGGTCTCGCGAAAATGGCGATCCATTGCTCCGGCACCTTGTAAAAGCTGCTCAAAATTTTCTGGGCCTACGGCCAAACAGATACTTAAACCTACCGTACTCCACAAGGAAAAACGGCCGCCAACCCAATCGTTCATCGGGAAGACATTTTCAGCCGCGATACCAAAGGCATCAATTTTTTCTAGGTTTGTGGAGACCGCCACAAAGTGTTGGGCAATAGCCGATTCAGGTGCAGAGGATAGGAACCATTTGCGAATGCTGGTAGCATTGGCTAAGGTTTCTTGTGTGGTAAAGGTTTTGGAAACGATTAAAAAGAGGGTGGTTTCAGGGTTGATTTTTTTCAACAGTTCCTGATGGTGGTCTCCCTCTACGTTTGAAACAAAATAGGGCGTCAAATGATTGCCGTAAAACGCCAAAGCTTCTGTGACCATGGCAGGGCCTAAATCAGACCCGCCAATTCCGATATTGACAATGGTGTCGATGGGTTTTCCCGTATGTCCTTTCCAAGCTCCAGAGATAACACGCTTGGCAAAGGCATACATTTTTTCTTTGACAGCATTGACCTCCGGGATCACGTCTTGGCCTTCTACGACGATCGCTTGATGACCCTTGGTTCGCAAGGCGGTATGCAAGACGGCACGCCCTTCGGTTTCGTTTATTTTCTCCCCCGAGAAATAAGCTTTAATCGCTTGGGACAGTCCGGCTTCATCGGCTAGATTTACGAGTAGTTCAAGGGTTTTTTGGGAAATTCTGTTTTTGGATAAATCTATATAGAAGTCTTCCCAGCGGAGGCTTAGTTTTTCGACCCGGTCTTTTTCTGATTCAAAAAAATCGAGAATCTCTTGGTTTTGGATTTGGCTAAAGTGAGCTGCTAATTCATTCCAAGCGTTCAGTTGTGTGGGGTTATGGTTGGGTAGCGTCATGATGGTCGGCAATTTGTTTTTTGTTTAAAAAATCAGGTTCAAAAGGGATGCATTCCAAATCGTATTTTAGTGTTTCTATAGCCGAAAAAAATTGGGCTTTTAAATTTTCAGAAATAGGTTTGGCTGCAGGGAGTTTTTGTTTGAACGGATCCACTTGTTTTCCGTATTTCCAGAAGCGGTAGCAGACATGTGGACCGGCGGTAAATCCAGTCATTCCGACCCAGCCGATGATGTCTCCTTGTTTGACGTACTGGCCCGCGCGCACCTTGCGTTTTTTCATGTGAAGGTATTGCGTCTGGTAAATATTGTTGTGTTTGATGGTCACATAATTGCCATTGCCTCGGGTATAAGATGCCTTGACAACGGTCCCGTTGGCGGTAGCCATGATGGGGGTTCCTATGCTGGCGGCAAAATCGGTTCCTCGATGCGGTTTGATGCGGTTTCCGTAGAATTTAATCCGACGCCGTAGATTGTAGCGCGAGGAGATACGGCTAAATTTTACAGGCGCTTTTAAAAAAGCACGACGTAGGTTTTTGGCGTTCGCATCAAAATAATCAACATTTCCCACCAAGCTATCGGATTCAAATTTAAAAGCATATAGCGGTTTCCCATTGTGTTCGAAATAAGCCGCTTTGATTTCTTCTATTCCAATAGATATAGAGTCATCCACAAATCGCTCGGTATAAATGACTTTGAACCGATCGCCTTTTTGCAAGCGAAAAAAATCAATGGTCCAAGCATAAACGTCTGCGAGATAATAGGTCAATTGATCGTTGAGTCCACTTTTGATCATGGTTTCATATAGGGAACTTTCAATGGTGGCAGCGGCTTGTAGCTCGACAATCCGGATGGGCTTAGTTACTTTTTCACCATAGAGACTATCGCGGAGTTGAATTTTGGTGTAACTCTCCACCCCGGGTTCGTAGATAAAAGCATAAGGTGTAGGAACGCTGTCTTGACTATAAAGGAGGGTATAAGGCTTACCGATTTGCAATCGGTTTATTTTGACCTTTCCTTTGATGGCCTGGAGAATTTCATACACCTGAGGATAATCGATGCCGTTGGCTTCTAGGATGGCACCGAAAGTATCTCCTCGGCGAATTTTCTTGTGAATAGCGTGATATTGATTCAAATCATAGCCGTACTTCATTTTGGGAGGGGGCATTTCTACAACCTCTTTTGCTTCCACGGATGATGGTGCAGGGGGGGCATCACAACTGCTTGCCAAAGTGAGGGTAAAAGCCCAAAACCCAAAAAACAAAATGATTGTAGTGCGGGAAGTGTTTAAACGACTATTGGCTAACTTCAATGGTAAAAGGATGTTTTAGATTTTTAAAATTCTCCAGATCAGCCTTGATACTTCCTACAGCTAAATCGGCTTGCATACGAAGGGGAATGCGATTTTGATCGTCAGACACCCAGAGAGTTACACTTTCGTGCTCCCGAAAGACCCGTCCCGATTGGACAATGGGGCGAAACTTGAGCGAGGGTACGATCCCAAATTTAGTGCTGATATTTTGTTTGCCGATAAACTTGAGTTTGAACAAATAATTTTCGCTATCAAAAAACATATTGATGGCAAAACTCTCATTGGGGGTCAAGTCTTGTGCAGGAAGAAAATTCCGCAAATAATAAAAGGCAGAAATTAAGTCTTGTGCTTTGTCATTGAAGGGATAAAAGGCTTTGGTATTTTTCTTTTTATTGTAGACCAAAGCTTGTTTGGTCTCTTGGTCAAAGTCGATTTCTATGTCTTTGGTATAGCCTCCCTCATCAATGTTGCGGATGGATTTATAAGGAACACCGGTCACGGTGTCAAAGTAGCTTTCATAATGATCTTCCACCTTAAAAAACCAACGGGCGAGGCCAACGGTTTTCCCATACCCTTTGGCATGAAAAACAGAGCGTCCGTTGAGGGTCGTCTTGTCCACCTCGAGTGTGGCAATCGAGGCATTAAAAAACCCATAGTGGATTCGAAATTCAAACCACTCCTTGTCTCCAAAAGCATTATTGGATTGGGTGTTAGGAACAATCGCTTGGGTAGTTTCAGAGGTTTGAGCGTGGGCGACTGAAAAGACGATAATTCCGAGCAATAAGGCGGCTGCACTTTTCATTTTCATACCGATACAAAAGTAGAAAATCTTTTAAGAAGCAGCGGGGGAATTCAAATTATCAAATAGCACACTCCCTTTATGTGCTCCCAAGACTTGAATTAAATCTTCTTTGGAAGCTGTTTTCATGCGTTTAAGGGACTTAAATTTTTTCAAAAGAAGCGCCTTTGTTTTAGGGCCAATCCCAGGGATTTGATCCAATTCAGAACCTAAAGCTCCTTTACTTCTTCGGTTTCGGTGCAGTGTAATTCCAAAGCGGTGGGCTTCATTTCTCAGTTGTTGGATGATTTTGAGTGTTTCTGATTTTTTGTCCAAGTAGAGTGGGATGGGATCTTCCGGGAAATAAAGTTCTTCCAAGCGTTTGGCAATACCAATGATGGCAATTTTGCCACGTAGTCCCAGGGCATCCAAACTTTTCAGAGCAGAGGATAACTGTCCTTTGCCTCCATCAATCACAATAAGTTGTGGGAGGGATTCGCTTTCGTCCAGCAGGCGGCGATAACGCCGGAAGACTACTTCTTCCATGGAAGCAAAATCATTGGGTCCTTCCACAGTTTTGATCTTAAAATGACGGTAGTCTTTTTTGCTCGGTTTGCCATTTTTGAAAACAACACAAGCAGCCACAGGATTTGATCCCTGAATATTGGAGTTGTCAAAACACTCAATGTGAGTGGGTTCGGCACTGAGCCGAAGATCTGTTTTCATTTGCCCCATTAGCCTTTTTTCATGTCGGTCGGGATCTACAATCTTCATTTGTTTGAACCGTTCCATTCGGAAATATTTGGCATTCCGAAGTGACAAATCCACCAGCTTGCGTTTGTCTCCAATTTGAGGGAGCACGATTTGTATGTCCTGGCCAAAATCAAGCTTATGTGAACTGTAAATTATCTTGGACTGAGAATGAAAGCGTTGTCGTATTTCAATGGCTGCCAAACGGAGTAGCTCAGCGTCGGTTTCTTCCATGCGCTTTTTGATTTCTAAGGTGTGAGAGCGGATGATAGAACCGTAGGAGATTTGCAGGAAATTCACATAGCCATAGCTTTCATCGGAAAGGATGGTGAAGACATCGACATCACTAATTTTTGGATTCACGATGGTGGACTTGGCCTGATAGTTTTCCAAAACAGCAATTTTGTCCTTCATTTTTTGAGCTTCTTCAAATTCGAGATGCTCGGCATGGACTTCCATTTGTGCTTTAAACTGTTGCAAAGACTCCTTAAAATTCCCCTTGATGATAGAACGAATCGCCTGAATATTTTTTTCATACACTGGGAGTGTCATATTTCCAACACAAGGGCCTAAACAATTTCCTAAATGATATTCTAGACATAGTTTGTATTTGTCTGCGGCAACTTTATCAGGGTGTAAGTCGTAATTGCAGGTGCGTAAGGGGTAGATGCCTTTAATTAAGTCAAGTAGGGTTCGTACTGTTTTCATACTGGTGTAGGGACCAAAATATTCAGAGCCGTCTTTTATCACCTTTCGGGTGGGAAACACTCTAGGGAAAGCTTCTTTTTTGATACAAATCCAAGGATAGGATTTGTCATCTTTTAACATGACATTGTATTTAGGCTGGTATTTTTTGATCAGATTAT
>CALITN010000131.1 GCA_938041595.1 uncultured Flavobacteriaceae bacterium
AATCAGACTTAAATATTTAGGACTTTCATTAACCTCATTTGCCATTCTATTTAAACTTATGTCATGGCAGTATGCTCAGTATTTACTCATCATCGGTTTAAGTTTATTAGGAATTTACTTTTTAATCAAGGTTATTAAATAAAAACAAGATTTATATTTTCGATGGCAGGCTTTAATCAATTTGATCTGAAACGAGCAAAATGGTCAGGGCTTCAAAGTCCTTTTTTTGAGCTAGTTCTTGCTGTGCTATTTGGTGAAGCTGATTTATACGATCACTTATTTTTGGGTTAGAAAGTATCGGTGACAGACGATCCGATTGCTTCATTTGATTGATTTCGGCTTGTGTGGGCAAACGATCGAGATTGCCCAATCGACCAAGGTTGTTTCCTGTGAGTACGATACTATTTTGAACGCTCTGAGGCAATTGATCCACACCAATTCCAATGTTTGAATTGGGTTTGGGAATTTGGAATAGTGCTTCTGGACGGATTTGGGCATACCAACTTCCACCCATTCGTGCTACCCAGTTTATTTTTTGAATGGCTAGCGTACCATCACTGTTCAAACAGCGATCTTGAAAATGCATCAGTAACACTTCTGCAATCACGAGGTTTCCCGCCCCTGGATTTTCGCCCAATGGAATGGTCTTTTGGACTTTACACTCAAACGCAATGGGAGCCTCGCCTACGCGCGGGGGGATTACTCTGGTACTTTGTAGCGGTGTCAATCCCGATTTGACAAATTCATTTACTCCTTTTTTATAAGGGGTACTCGAAAGAGACATTTGTTCCACCATTGGATGATCAATAATATTGATAACCACTTCATCTACTTCCATCACATTGGTCAGCGTGTGTTTTAGGCTGTTGTCTCTGCCGCTTCTGGAGGGAGAAAAAATCAATATTGGCGGATTGGAACTAAACACATTGAAAAAGCTAAATGGACTCAGATTGATATTTCCCTTAGCATCTATTGTACTAGCAAAACAAATGGGTCGTGGTACTACGGCTGAGAGCAAGTGCTGATGAACTGTTTTCGGGTCCAGTTGACTGGGATCAAGGGTGGTGTATGTATTCATTGACTGGGTAAGATTTTAGTTGAAACTTCTCCAAAACCTACTCGAATGGTTCCTTTTTCGCCATAAGCACGCATGGTGACAGTGTCTCCATCAAGAATAAATTTCCGAGTTGATCCATCTTCTAGAGTAATTGGTTTTGTTCCCGCCCAAGATAATTCAAGCATTGAACCGTAAGATGATTTCTCGGGTCCCGAGATAGTCCCAGAAGCCATCAAGTCTCCAACTCTGACATTGCAACCATTGACAGTGTGATGGGACAGTTGTTGCGCCATATTCCAGTACATATATTTAAAATTGGACTTGCTCACGAGGGTTTCTTTACCGTTTTCAGGGCGGATACCGACTTCTAAATTTAGGTCATAGTTTTTCATTCCTTTGTATTGTAAATAGGGCAAAACCTCTGGGTCTTGCTTGGGTCCAGAGACACGAAAGGGTTCGAGAGCCTCCAAAGGAATGACCCAGGGGGAGATGGAGGAAGCAAAGTTTTTTCCTAAAAAAGGTCCTAGAGGGACATATTCCCATTTCTGTATATCACGAGCTGACCAATCGTTGAAAACCACCATTCCAAAGATGTAATCTTCCGCTTTTTCGACGGAAATTTCTTGTCCTAGCGAATTTTCTTTTCCAACAACAAAGGCCATCTCTAGTTCAAAATCGAGACGTTCGGTGGCTTTGAAAACAGGAAGAGTTTGGTCTTTTGGGAGTATTTGTCCTTTGGGGCGCACAATGGGCTGGCCACTGGGGATAATTGATGAGGCACGCCCGTGATAGCCCACGGGGATATGTTTCCAATTTGGCAATAGTGCATTGTCGGGGTCACGAAACATTTTGCCTACGTTGGTAGCATGTTCTATACTGGAGTAAAAGTCTGTGTAATCCCCCACTCGGATTGGCAAGTGCAGCGTTGCATCGGACTGAGGAACAAAAAGAGCGTCTTTTTCGAAAAGAATAGGGTCTTCGGTAGCGATCCATTGTTGGATATCACGTCTTAGTTGGGAGGTTTTTTCTTTTCCCAAAGCAATAAAATCATTGAGAAATTCTTGAGATAACACAGACCTATCAAAATCAAAGTCGTGGTATTGACTCAAGGCTTTTAAATCCAAAATATGATCGCCCAAGGCTACCCCAACACGTGGTTGGGTTCCTCTGGTTGAAAAAATACCAAAAGGTAAATTGTGGATTGAAAAATCAGAGTTAGCAGGAATAGAGATCATACTAATGGGTTTTGTCTAACCAAGATTTAAAATAGTCACCATCGTCAATTTTTAGTGCGTCTTCGGTAACTTTTAAGGGTTTAAAGGTGTCAATCATTACAGCAAGTTCTTTAGTGGCTTTCTTACCAATGCTTCCTTCGTAGGTTCCCGGATGAGGTCCGTGCGGAATTCCAGCAGGGTGTAATGAAATATGTCCCGGTCCAATATCAGTGCGACTCATAAAGTCACCATCAACATAATACAACATTTCATCAGAATCAATATTTGAATGATTGTAGGGTGCGGGAATAGCCAAGGGATGATAGTCATACAAACGAGGACAAAAAGAACAGATCACAAAGGCATCGGTTTCAAATGTTTGATGCACGGGAGGGGGCTGATGCACACGACCCGTTATGGGTTCAAAATTGTGAATGGAAAAGCCATAAGGATAATTATATCCGTCCCAACCCGCAACATCAAAAGGATGACTGGCGTAGGTAAGCGTATGCATCCAGCCTTCTTTTTTGACCTTTAAAATAAAACTTCCTTTTTCATCGTAGGTTTCAAGTTGCTGTGGGAGTATGTAATCACGCTCACAAAAAGGGGAATTTTCCATCAGTTGCCCAAACCAATTTCGATATCTTTTGGGAGTATAAATAGGGTGAAAGGACTCGGCAAAGAGCAAGTGATTGTCTTGGGTTTCAAAATCAATTTGATAGATCATTCCTCGAGGGATGATTAAATAGTCTCCAGGTCTGAATGGGATTTGCCCCATAAAAGTTCTTAAAATGCCGTTTCCTTTGTGTACAAAAAGCATTTCATCGGCATCGGCATTTTTGTAGAAATAGGAGGTTAGCGATTCCGTCGGAGCCGCCACCCCAATATGAATGTCATTGTTTACCAATAAAGGAACACGCGATTCTAAAAAATCATTTTTAGCAGGTACATCAAAGCTGATGAGTTTTCGCGAGTGAATATTATTGGGAACGGCAATTTTTGGACGAACATCCATAGGACGATCAATTTGCTTTACTTGCGTGGGCCGATGGTGATGATAAAGCAAACTTGACATTCCGTCAAAACCAATGGTTCCAAAGAGTTCTTCATGAAAAAGACTCCCGTCTGCTTTTCGAAATTGCGTGTGTCGCTTTTCTGGTATTTTTCCTAACTGGTGATATACAGGCATGGGTAGACTTTTTAGTGTTCGTTTAAAAATAAGGACAATCCCTCATCAATCAAATGCACCACAGCGGGTTCTTTTTGTTTCATTGTTTGAAGAGTTTGTAGCGCTTTGTCTCCCCAAAGTGTATTTTTTTCCTTGAGACAGAGCGTATAAAAATTGAGTACTAGGAGCCAATCTTTGGGTTTGGCTTTGATTATTTTAGGCCCTATCAAATCAATTTTTGAATTAAAGTGACACGCTCCTTTATCAATTTGCTCGATGGCCAGATACAAATCATTGATTTTAGGTACTGGAGCCATGGATGGCATGGACTGCATTTTGTGTTTTTGAAAAGGGAAGTGCTGGGTATCAGCCGGACCCGCATAGGCAGAAGTGATCTTTTTTCCAATAGCCATATCGTATAATCCCCACTGGGGTTGATAAAGGATTTGATCTTGAAAACGTACGGTACATTCATCCAATGTAACCAACATTATTTTTCCAAATAAATTTCGCACACCTGTAATGACTTTGCCTTTTACAATGACTCCGCTTTCGAAATTCAATGCAATTGCATTCCCTTCAATAATGCCAAAAGCCTCAAGGTCGCTGGGAGTCATGTCCTCAATGGCAAGGTTGCATCCTTTTAATTTGCCTATCGGAGAGCCAAAGCCTTCTGCGTGATCAGCGCATCCATGACCGACGATTTCTTGATTTCTAAATGCAAGTGCTGTAGAGCCCTTGGTTTGAATATATGCCGCTAATTGAGGATTGTTAGGATTGGAAATGATTTTATGAAATTGCCCCGAGATTTGAAGCCCAGTACTTAACTCTATCGTCCCAATCTCTTCTGATTGAATCAGTTTTTCAACACTTTCTTTTCCTCCCTTTCGAAGGCCCATTGTATTGGCAACTTCCTCCAAAACTTTGCTTAAATGCGCAAAGTCAGGGCTTACAAAAAGTTGTGGCTGGGGCTTAGTAATATCAAACTTTTGATGAATAACATCTATGGTAAAGAGGTGTTTTTTGACTTTATCAGACAAACACCATTGGCTCTCGCCGATAGAAGAAAGGAGCCCGGCTCCATAGAGTTTGAAATCATTGGTGCTGCCAATCAAACCATATTCAACAGACCACCAATGTAAATTGCGTAATTGATCCATTTCAGAGGGTTTTACCGAACTGTTTTGTAAGCTGGTAACTTCTTGTGCTGCTTTTCGGATAGCTTCTTTTGGCGTGTTTTTGCTCTCCTTTAAAATCGATAAATTACGGATGGCATTGAATATTTTGGTATTGAAAGGAGAACTGATCGCTTTGGTCCCGATTTCACCAAAACGTTTTAAAAAAGCAGCATATTCTGGATTTACCAACATGGGAGCATGTCCAGCAGATTCATGAATAATATCGGGTGCCGGCGTATATTCAATATTTTTTAGTTGTCTTATTTCACTTGCTATCACCAGCACATTATAGGCTTGAAATTCCATAAACGCACGTGGAGGAATAAATCCATTTACCGCCACTGCCGCCCACCCGATCTTTTTTAAAATCCTATTCATCCCATACAAACTCGGAATCTGATCGGGCGAAATTCCCGTAGCCTTTAATCCTTCTTGATAACTTTCATGTGCATGCTTTGTGAGAAAAGAAATGCTTTTGCGCATCGTGTATTTCCATACGCATTGATCTATTGCCGTATAATACTCATAGGGTTGTGGTTTGATATACTGACGCAAATGTTCCGGCAGTCTCGCTAAAACCTCATTCTCTATCATATTATAATGTTCCTCGAACAGCTTGTTCTCTTTCAATGGCTTCGAAAAGCGCTTTAAAATTCCCTTTTCCAAAAGATTGGGCACCTTTCCGTTGTATGATTTCAAAAAATAGGGTTGGACGGGGTTCAATCGGTTTGGTGAAAATTTGAAGTAAGTAACCCTCATCATCACGGTCAATTAGAACACCAAGTTCCTGAAGCGAATCGATGTCTTCATCAATATGTCCGACACGATCCAAAACCGTTTGATAATAGCTGTTGGGAATTTGTAAAAACTCAACTCCCCGGCTTCGCAAGGCGCGGACCGTTCCCACAATATCGTCAGTAGCCACTGCCAGATGCTGAACGCCCTCACCTTCATAAAAATCAAGGTATTCATCCACCTGCGAACGTTTGAGTCCTTGGGCCGGTTCGTTGATAGGAAACTTAATACGTCCGTTGCCATTGCTCACCACCTTGCTCATTAGGGCGGTATATTCCGTTGAGATATCCTTATCGTCAAAGGTTAGAATGTTGGTGAATCCCATGACTTCTTCATAGAAACCAACCCATGTATTCATCTGTCCCAGTTTTACGTTCCCAACCATATGGTCAATGTATTTGAATCCGACCGATGGAGGATTGAAATCGGGGGTTTCCCATTTCACAAAACCCGGTAAAAAATGTCCGGTATATTCAGTTCGCTCCACAAATACATGAACCGTTTCTCCATAGGTATAAATCCCCGAACGTACCATTTTTCCATCTTGATAATCTGTGATTATGGGTTTCATATAGGAGCGTGCTCCCTTTCCAATCGCGGTTTCGTAAGCAGCTGTGGCATCATTTACCCAAAGAGCTACTACCTTCACACCATCGCCATGATTATCAATATGCTTCCCGATAGCTGTTTTGCTTTTAAGTGGGGAGGTTAAGACAAGTTTGATCGCTCCTTGAACCACAACATAGCTTTCACGATCTTTCAAACCTGTTGCTAGTCCTGCATAGGCAAATGATTGAAAACCGAATGCCGACTTATAAAAATGGGCTGCTTGCTTTGAGTTGCTGACGTAGAGCTCAACATAATCGGTGCCATTCAATGGCATAAAATCTTGGGCTTCCGAATAAATCTTAGGGAGTGTCAAATCTAAATTAGACATAATTGTATTTTTGTTTCACACGAAACAAAAATACATAATTTTTTTGACCCAAAATGGTGCAGAATTTAAAACGTGTCAGTTGGAGGTCGGTTTCAAAAGGCAAAAACCTATATTTATAGCATCAGGAAGCCTCTTGTCCATGTTTTAAAGGGTAAGTTCTTGCTGCAGTGTATAGGAAATCAAAAAGCATGGATAGTTCCAAGGGTTTTGGACATTATTTAGACCGAACGGTCAAACGCATTCAATTGGCATATCAAAAAGCCTTTAAGGAGAAGAATATCGATATGACCATTGAGCAATGGGTGATTTTACAACAAATCTATGAGTTGGGTCCCTTGGCATCACAGCGAGAGTTGACCAATCTTAATTTTAGAACTCGGGCAACAACATCCAAGATGATTACCAATCTAGTGGATAAAGGCTATATCACCAAATCACTTTTTGAAGGGGATCTCAAGCGTTACAAACTTAATTTAACAGAAAAAGGCCAAGGCATTATTGAAACATTACTTCCCTTTATTAAAGAGTTAAGAGCCATCGGTTATAAGGACATCGATCAGGATGATTTCCGTGTGTTCTTGAAAGTATTGGATCAGATTTGGCGTAACTACGAAAAGTAGAAGTGCTATCATCAGGTCAAAAAATAGGATTTCATAGGGTATTGTTTATATAGGAGAATCAATGGTGTAGGAAGCCGCATCAAAATTACTTTTGTATGTTCTTTTATTTTGTTGTTTATTTACGACCATAACATAAAAAGTTAATAGAGCATGAAAGCTTTGGGAGCTAATCTCACGGTTTTATAATGTTCGTTCGTATCGAATTTTTTTTAACTTTAGAAACTTTTAATAAAGACAAAAATTCTTAACCAATGAAAAGAGTATTGATGAGCCTCGTTCTTATGGGGATTTTAATGACCACTTTTACTACTTATGCGACAACAACCGCTGAAGAGGTAAACACTGAAGTAGCCGTTCAAGATGCTACTGATGAAGCGGCTGAAGAAATGCCAGCTGAATCGGCATCTTTCACACAGGAGTTGAAAAAGCGTTTTATCGAAGGGGGACCTGGATTTATGGGAATCGTATTGATTTGTTTGATCCTTGGACTTGCCATCGCTATTGAGCGTATTATCTTCTTAAACCTTTCTACTACTAATACTGCGAAGTTAACTTCAGGAGTGGAAGAAGCACTTGCTTCAGGCGGTGTTGAGTCTGCTAAAGAATTGTGCCGAAACACCAAAGGCCCCGTAGCCTCTATTTTCTATCAAGGTCTTGACCGTGTAGATGAAGGTGTTGAGAACGCTGAAAAAGCTGTTGTTGCTTATGGAGGAGTCCAAATGGGGCAACTCGAAAAAAATGTTTCTTGGATCTCATTGTTTATCGCCTTGGCTCCCATGCTTGGGTTTATGGGGACAGTAATCGGAATGATTCAAGCCTTTGATAAAATTGAAGCCGCAGGGGATATGCAACCTTCTTTAGTAGCTGGGGGGATCAAAGTAGCCCTTCTTACTACGGTATTTGGTTTGATTGTAGCTATTATCCTACAAATTTTTTACAATTATATTGTGGCCAAAATCGATAGTATTGTAAATGATATGGAAGATGCTTCTATCACGTTGATCGATATATTGGTCGCACACAAAAAATAAGTAGGACCTCTTAATTTATTGACAATGAATATTCAAAATATCATCAAAATAGTCAGCGGTATTCTAGGGATATTGGGAGTAATCTTCCTCTTTAGAATTATTGGTCTTGGCGATGAAGAAATCAAAATGGCTGCCAGTATGGGGGACTACGGTTCCGTTTCTGCATTGGTTAACTTGGCACTTTTCATATTTGGAATAGCTGTAGTGGTTACATTGATTTTCTCATTGGTCGGATTGACTTCTGACAGTAAAAAACTTAAAAAAGCGCTGATTT
>CALITN010000132.1 GCA_938041595.1 uncultured Flavobacteriaceae bacterium
GGCACTCAAGGCGTGGTCAATTTGGAAGATATCATTGAAGAAATTGTGGGGGATATCTCCGATGAGTTTGACGAGGATGCTCTTTTTTATTCCAAACTTGATGCGTACAATTATGTGTTTGACGCCAAAACAAGCTTAAAGGATTTTTTAAAAATTATTCAGTTGAAAGACGAAGAAAGTTTTGAAAAAGTTAAAGGTGAAGCAGAAACATTAGCAGGGTTTTTATTGGAGCTGGCACAATCCCTCCCCAAAAAAGGGCAGAAGCTTTCTTTTGATCATTTGTTGTTCACCGTGGAATCTGTGGATAGAAAACGGATCCGCCAAATCAAAGTAACCCTACCAAAGGAAAAATAATGCAGATGAAACACATAGGGTATTTATTATTGGTAGGTGCGGTAATGGGCTGTAGTCAAACGAGCTTACCCAAGCCCAAAGGCTTGTTGTCGTTGAACTATCCAGATCCCTCATACCAATCGTTTCGGAATAAGGCTCCTTTTGGTTTTGAATACAATCAGACAGCACGGATAAAGACAAGTGTTCGACAAGGACATTCATTGGTGTATCCCGATATGAAAGCAACGCTTTATTTATCCTATGTTCCTGTAACGAACAATCTAGATTCTTTGTTGACAGATGCCTACAAATTACCAAGTAAGCACATTAGTAAGGCAGAAGAAATACCGGAGCGCCTGTTTGTCAATCCCGATCATAGGGTTTACGGGACCCTTTTCAAGGTGGTGGGCGACGCGGCCTCACAACTACAGTTTTTTTTGACCGACAGCACAGACCATTTTATGGTGGGCTCACTATATTTCTATTCTCGCCCCAATTATGACTCCCTCCTTCCAGCATTGGATTATATCGAAAAAGATGTCATTCATTTAATGGAGACCCTGGAGTGGAAAGCAAAAAAATAAATGCACCTTTACAGGTAGATGACTACTATCTATAAGAAATGGCTTTATTTGCTCCTACTTTCTCTCATCTGGGGGAGTTCCTACATTCTGATTAAGAAAGGATTGGTGGGCTTGACTCCCTTACAGGTCGGTTCTCTTCGAATTTTGTTTACATTATCAATATTGACGGTTGCTGGGTTTAAACATCTTAAACAGATCCCTAAAGTCAAATGGGGTTGGCTTGCTGTTTCGGGCTTTTTGGGTACTTTTTTTCCCAATTACTTATTTGCTTTTGCTGAAACAAAAATCGATAGTGCCATTGCGGCGGTACTCAACGGACTCACTCCCTTGTTTACCTTGCTTTTTGGATTCTTTTGGTTTAGAATAGCTTTGAAACGCAAAAAATTAATGGGGGTTTTTGTGGGACTGATAGGGACTTTCATACTTGTGATTAAGCAAATACAGAACACCGGTTTCGAGAACAGTTTGTATTTGCTATTGGTTGTGATTTCTGCTATTTGTTATGCCGCCAATGTCAATATTATCAAGTATCGACTCCAAGGGGTTTCTTCTTTGGGGATTGCTTTAAGCAATTTTATTGCCATTGCGCCTCCCGCACTTATCATTGCATTTAATTCGGGGGTTTTCCACCTTGATATTCAGTCCGAAGAAGTCATTGAATCCATTGGGTATATCATTATTTTAGCCTTCTTTGGGACGGCCCTTGCCAAAGTGATATTTAACGAACTCGTTGCGATTTCGTCGCCTGTCTTTTCTTCTTCCATCACCTATTTGCTCCCCATAGTGGCTATTTTTTGGGGAGTACTTGACGGCGAAAAACTGGGTTGGTTACAGCTTTTGGCCTGTATTGTTATCTTAGGAGGGGTGTATCTAGTGACTGATCGGAAAAACACTACAAAAAAGTAGTCTTTAGCAGCCTTAAAGCGTAGCATTAATCCAAGATTTATTTTTCACAAGTGTTTTGTGCAAGGAAGAGCGATTATGTTTTTTATATTTAATAAAAATTCAAAGTCATGAAGAAAATAACATTTTTACTCAGCATTTTGTTTTTAGGGGGGCTATCAGCCCAAAAACGGTATGATCAACAGTTGCAACAACTGGATTCTAAAGGCGCTCAATACGGGACGGTTGCACAAACAATTTGGTCCTATGCAGAGCTGGGTTATCAAGAAGAAAAAAGTAGTGCACTCCTACAAGAGACTCTTGCAAAGGAAGGGTTTACGATCGAAAAAGGGGTGGCTGGAATCCCCACAGCCTTTATTGCCACCTATGGATCAGGAGGACCAACCATTGCCATTTTGGCCGAATATGATGCCCTTCCGGGCTTGTCTCAAAAAGCAGTTCCTTATAAGGCTTCTAATGGAGGGCGTGGAGGTCATGCGTGTGGGCATCATCTTTTTGGAACGGCTTCAACTGCAGCCGCAATTACGATAAAAAACTATCTTAAGAAAACAGGGAAAAAAGGAACTGTCAAATTATTCGGCTGCCCTGCGGAAGAAGGGGGCTCAGGGAAAGTTTATATGACACGAGCGGGCTTGTTTGACGATGTAGATATTGCACTGCACTGGCATGCGGGCGATGAAAATTCAGCAGGGGTCAGTCCCGCT
>CALITN010000133.1 GCA_938041595.1 uncultured Flavobacteriaceae bacterium
GACAGCCACAGAGGCGTGAAAAGGCATGCCTGTTTGAACGGCAACGGTACTGTAAAACACAACCGATGCTTGTGCACTCGCGGCTAAATTTTTCCCTACTGCTAGTAAGGCTTTTACAGCGCCCAAAACGTTTAACTCAAAATCAGCTTGAAATGTTTCGGGTTTAAGCCCTGTGAAAGGACGTAAATTGATAGTGCCAGGGCAGTACACAAAGCCATGCAACTCCGGAAGTGCCGAAGCGTCTAGGGTGTCGGTGGCTGCGTCAAAGGGTAGGTGGGTGCAATTCTTACCCGTTAGAGTTTCGGCAGTCCGGCTGGCAACAAACACTCGATGTTCTTGAGATAAAAGATCTACCAGTGCTAGACCAATACCTGAGCTGCCACCTATGATTAATATATTCTTCATTTTCAGTCTTTAAAAGCACCAAAGAGTTCAATAAGCTTTTGGTAGCGATAATCAAAAATTTCTTTCAACTTGGGTTTGACAATAATAGGATGCGCGAGTTGCCCTAAAATCCCCATGGGAAGTTTATAATCAATGATATCTTCCATTTCCACTCCTCCCGGAATGGCTTTTATAAAGTGCTTGTGGTGCCATAGCGAATAGGGTCCAAACCGTTGTTCATCAACAAAAAATTCCTTGTCCTTGACATGGGTTATTTCCGTCACCCATTTGGTTGGTATTCCCGCAACAGGAGTCACAATGTATTGGATGATTTGCCCGGCAAACATTTTCCGATCGGCGCCGCTCAAAATGTTAAACCCCATATAGTCAGGAGTGATCGTTTTGAGGTTTTTTGGATCACTAAGGAAGTCCCACGCCACATCAACGCTTATGGGTAAATTTTGATGGGTATGCAATCGATAAATTTTCATGCAAGCAATTTTGGTAAAGATACTAAATGTTTAACGATATATAAATTTTATTAAACAAAGTTTTCAACCTTTTTTGGTGAATAAATAGCGAAACAATTTCGAAGACGGGGGTAGGTTTTGAAAACCTAAAAAATGTACATTTAGAAAAAATCAGTTATAATGAAAAATCTACTATTAAGTTATCTATTGGCTAGTTGCACCCTTGTCTTTGCTCAAGTGCAGACGCCACAACCAAGTCCTGCTGCGACCGTGGCACAGACCATTGGTTTGACAGAAGCCAGTGTTGTTTATTCACGCCCATCGGTGCGAGGCCGTGAGGTGATGGGTAATTTGGTTCCTTATGGAAAAATTTGGCGTACGGGGGCCAACAAAAACACAACCATTCAATTTTCTGACCCCGTAAAAGTAGGCGGTCAAACCCTAGCGGCAGGAACTTATGCTATTTTTACGCGCCCCGGCGTTTCCCTTTGGGAAGTGTTTTTTTATACAGATACCGAAAACTCGGGAATTCCAGGAGAATGGACTGCCGATAAGGTGGCAGCAACGGTAGAAGTTGAACCACAAAAAACCGGGACGGTGGAAAGCTTTTCAATTTGGTTTTCTAACCTAACCAATAATGATGCAGTATTGAACTTAGCTTGGGAAACCACTCGATTGTCTATGAAAATAGAAGTGCCTACGGTTAAAAAAGCGATGGCGAGCATCAAGAAGACTTTGGCGAAAGACCCCAAACACCGTGATTATTACTCTGCGGCTGTTTATTACCTAAGCGAAGGCCAAGATTTACAACAAGCTAAAAAATGGATCAATAAAGCCATTTCAATGAACGATGAGCCTTATTGGTATTTCCGTCAACAATCATTGATTTTGGCTGGCCTTAATGAAACGGCTGCGGCGATTGAAGCGGCTGAAAAATCGTTGGAACGCGCCATAAAAGCTGGAAATGAGGATTATATCAAACTGAATACGGATTCCATTGCCGAATGGTCCAAATAGCTTTTGATAGTCGTACCCCCTTACAGCCCCGCCTTTTGGTGGGGTTTTTATTTTAGCAAGGATTCCAATTCTTCTAGCTCTTCAAAATAGACCTGTCTGATTTCTTCGTTGTAAGGGCGTTCTTTGGAATGGCCTAGTTTAAAGTCTTCCATGGCTGTTTTTCCTCTTTTGCTATATCTGAATTGGCAAGATTCCAAGCGATAGTTACCATCAGTAGGAGACTAGGGAATGATTTCAGTAACATTTCCATTTCGGTAAGTCAAATGCATATCAAAGCCTAAATTATTAAGTCTTATTGGTTCAGCGTAGATGTAGGATATATTGAAACCCAAACCACATAGAATAAAGAGAATCCCAAGACATGAGAGACAACAAATGGCACGCAAAGGGTTAGGTTTGCCTTTGAATAAAAGTAAATAGATACGCTACTAAAATGGTAAGTAATGCTCCAATCGCATTTAGCCAAAGGTAGCCAACCCAGTCCTGGGAATAGATGTATAATATGGTGATTTCTGACACAATGGCTCCCCAAAAAACGGCTTTCCCTTGGATGGATTTAAAGAAAAAGGCAACCAAGAAAATTCCTAGGATGGTTCCGTAAAATACCGAGCCAATAATATTGACCAATTGAATAAGATTTTCGAACAGATTCCCCACTGAAGCAAAGGCAATGGCAATAAGCCCCCACAAAAGAGTAAAACCTTTAGCTGCTTGGACATAGTGAATTTCACTTTGTCCAGGCCGATTGCGTTGGTAGAGATCTACCAAGGTGGTGGCGGATAGTGCATTGAGTTCGGAGGCGGTTGAACTCATTGCGGCTGAAAAAATCATGGCAAGCAACAAGCCAATTACACCTACGGGTAGATGATCTAAGATAAATGTGATAAAGACAAAATCTTTATCGTTAAGGGTTAGCCCGGTTTTTGCTTGGGTCAATAACTGTTTTGCCGCTTCCCGTTGCTGCTGGTTTTCGCGGTTTAATTGTTGGTATTGTTGTTGGGCTTGAGAATTTGTTTCAAAATCCGAACGAAGTAATAGAGATGTTATGGCCAGTTGTGTTTTTGTGTTTTCGGACTCTAAGCGAGCAAAAGCAGGGGCTTGTTCGGTTTCTTGTATGGCTTTTTCCGTTTTTGGATTGAAGTGGAGCGGGGCGGGTTGGAATTGGTAAAAAACAAAAACCATCACCCCCACCAAGAGGATAAAGAATTGCAGAGGAACTTTCAAAAAGCCATTCATTAGTAGTCCCATTTGGCTTTCTTTTAAGGATTTCCCCGAAAGATAGCGTTGCACTTGTGATTGGTCGGTGCCAAAATAGGAGAGGGCTAAAAAAAGTCCTCCAGTGATGCCACTCCAAAAAGTATAGCGGCTATTGGGATCAAAGCTAAAATCGAGAACTTGAAGTTTACCACTGGCTCCCGCAATCTTTAAGGCTTGTGTAAAATTGATGCTTTCTGGAAAAGCAGCTAAGATGCTAAAAAAGGCAACGATTAAGCCTAGAAATATTACAGTCATTTGCTGCTTTTGGGTAACGTTGACGGCCTGCGTACCCCCGACCACGGTGTAGAGGATAACCAACAACCCGATCCCAATAACCAACCCTTTAAGGGGCCAACCTAAAATGGCACTGAGAATAATAGCTGGTGCATAAATGGTAATTCCAGCAGCCAGCCCTCTTTGAATTAAAAAGAGTATGGCGGTGAGCGTCCGTGTTTGCCAATTAAATCGTTCCTCTAGGAATTCATAGGCAGTAAAAACATTTAATCGGTGGTAGATTGGCAAGAAAAACAAACAAATCAGAATGACAGCAAAAGGCAACCCAAAATAAAACTGCACAAAACCCATTCCATCGTGAAAGGCTTGTCCTGGGGTGGAGAGAAAAGTAATGGCACTGGCTTGGGTGGCCATGACCGACAATCCCACTGTCCACCAGCGACTTTGGTTTCCCCCTCGAATATAGCTTTGGATACTCTCTTGTTGGCGGTTTTTCCAAATTCCATAACCAACAATCCCCAAAAGGGTAGTGATTAAGATGAACCAATCAATGCTGCTCATAGTCCAAATTTATATGTAAACCAACCCATGAAGCTCCAGTAGAGTATATTTACAATTGTTAAATAAAAATAAACGCGTTTGTCCATGCTAGTAATTAATCAGGTTTAGCAATAAACGATAAGCACCAGGCACTCCAGCGGGCAGCTCTCGGAAAAAACTCAATCCCGTATAGATCACCTTACCTTTTCCATGGGCAGCAACCAAAAGACTTCCTTTTTTTTCATTTTCTCCGGGATCTTGCATTCCCAGTAAAGGGGTGTAAGCCGTATCCCATTCATTGGCAAAATAGAGCCCGCGTTCTTGCACCCAGCCATCAAAATCATCTGAGGTGATTTGATGCGGATTGTTAAAGATAGGATGATTGGGTTGAAGCATGCGTACAGGGCTATTTTCATCCGTCACCCGATCCCGAGATAATTGGATGGGGTAGGGAAGGATTTTTTTTGTTTTCATGCGGCGGCTAGTGGTATATTGAATAACAAGCGTGCCCCCTTGCTGGGCAAAGTCAAAAAGCAATTGGTTTTTATACACCAAGGATTCTAAAACATTGTAGGCACGAATGCCAAGCAGTATTGTATCATAGCTATTCAAATTTTCCTGAGTAGCTGTTTCTAAGTCAATTCGTTCAATGGGTAGTCCAATTGCTTCCAAGTTTTTGGCAACCAAATCACCAGCTCCCATGATATAGCCTACTTTTTTATTTGGCAAAGACAAATCCAGGCGCACCAGTCGAGCTTCGCTGGGTTGGGCGATATATTGTTTGGGGATATGATCGTAGTCAATCTGTTGAACAGTATAGGGGCTTAGGGTCTTTCCCTTTTGGTGCACCAAAGGTTTTAGGATTCCACTTTTGGCCTTTTGAGTGGGATGCAATTCATAAGATATAAAGGCTGCGCTCCCTCTTTGATTGAGTACAATTGGTTTTTTGGCTTGGTCGATTTGCCAGCCGTCTGGGGAGTGAAGCTCTACTTCCCCCGAAAATGCTTTTCCGTAATTGGTTACTTCCAGTTGGATGCGCTGTGGTCCTTGATTGTGAAAAAGATGGACATTCTTTTGGAAGTTCACCCCTAGGCTGGGGAGTATGTAGAAAGGGGTCACAACTTCTCCTCGGACGGGGTCCGTGATTCGGTATTGAATAGTTTCTTGCCAAACCAATGGAGTGCCATTTATTTTCAGGCGAATGGGGACGGTTAAGGGAGGTGTTACAGGCAGTCCTCGTAGTGTTTCGTTTGTAATTTTGAAACTTCCCAAACTTCCTTTCTGCGTCAACCAATAAGGAGTTGTGAGTTCTTCTTTCACAGGAATACGAAACGATTTGCTAAAGGCTTGGCTAGATTTGAGACTTTGTTGAATCACTACTTCACCTATTTTTTCGATAACTACGCTGTGATGGCTTTGCTGTACACCATTAAATACCACTGAAAGCGACTCTCCTGTGACGCCATAAGGCCTTTCGGAATTGAGCTGAAGTGTCAAGCCCATACATCTTTTAATCAGCTTTTCAACCGCGTGACGCTTTCGGGTTTTCCAGACGGATGGTGACAGACGATTAATGGCTTGGTGAATTTCAATAAGTCGATTGAGGCTTTTGGAAGGTGCCGTAAAGTCAAATTCCGCAAGAGCTGATGCGACAAGCTTTCCAACTTTATCCCCTCCAGCCACACGATTCCAGCTAGTATCAATACCTTCAAAAGGATCATTTCCTTTCGGGCGATCGCCATGAATCAATTCAATATATTCGGTTTGGGAACCCAAGCGGGGAGCAGAACCAAATCCCTGTGATTTATGAGAACTTCGACTGGAAGCGGCTAGCTGGCTATTGGAAACTCCTAAGAGTGGGTCGTAATTTCCAATTTCTAATGCTAATAAGTTTGTTTTATCGGCTTTTTCAAAACGTTCTTGACTGCCATAAAACCACCATGAGGTATTAAAAAATTGTCGTTTTGCCTGCCAAGGCTCGTACTGCTTAAGTTGTTCGGGATAGCTTTTGGGATCGTTGGTTAAGTCAAAAGCCTCAAAACTCAGAAGCGCCGATGCCGTATGATGCCCATGGGTACGCCCTGGCGTACGATGATCAAATCGATGGATGATAAGGTCGGGTTGAAAGGCGCGAATGCGTGCTACTACCTCACCAAGAATTTGCTTTTTATCCCAAATTTGCAATGTTTCATCTGGGTGTTTGGAATAGCCAAAGTCAACGGCAGAACTAAAGAATTGTTGCCCTCCGTCAATACTTCGAGCAGCTAATAATTCGTTTGTTCGGATCACACCAAGTTGTTCGCGAAGTTCTGTACCGATCAAATTTTGCCCTCCATCGCCTCGGGTAAGAGAGAGATAGGCCGCGTCAGCATGAACATGATTGGCAAAATGTGAAATCAAGGCGGTGTTTTCATCATCAGGATGAGCAGCAACATAGAGTACTGATCCGAGAAAATTCAACTTTTGCAAGTCTTGATAAAGGGTTGCTGCGGATTGGGCTTTTGCGAATAAACCACAAAATAGCAATGGGATTAAAATACATTGAAGGGGAACAGATGGAACTCGTTCATCGTTATCCCGCTGTTTATCAGCTCTTTGTTGTGTTCGTTTCATCTATACAAGGGTTGTAGGTAGTTGCCATTGTGGGTTTAAATACATATTAGGGGCTTTCACTGTTTAATTTTAGTTCGCTTCTATAATGTTCGTCTCCTGGACGATTGAGTTTCCAGTATGGGAGCTTTTTGGTTTCCAAGCGTGTGGCGCTTGTGGTGTAGTTGGCACCTTTATCGGAACGGTCTTCCCAACCTTCAATACGATGAGGACTTTGCGTTTGGAAACGGATTGTCAAGCTGCGTTTCATACTGGGGAATTGGAGGGCGTAAGTGCTGATACTGTCATTTTGGGTGAGTTGTGCGGTTGCAGGAACAGTTTCCAAGGGCCAATGATTGAGTCGAACTAATTCCAAGCTGGGCAGTAGTTGAAAACTGCCGATGGGAAGTTTTTTGGGATGCAGTCGAATGCGATTCCATAACTCGTCCTCGGTTAGAGTTCCCTTGGGGAATGTTAATATCTGATCTTCTTCCCCTTCAAAATAGGAATGGCTTTGCAGAACCATTTGATTTTTTTGGTTCAGCTGTAAATAACTCTGTCCACACCATTCTTGAAGCGAAGCGGTGATTTTTGCCAAATGGGGTTCCCATCCGAGATAGATAAAGCTACTACTCATAATGGAATAGGGGTAAATTCCGGTCAGGAAATTCTTTTGTCGGTTTAGTTTTAAAATGGTTTGGGATGCTTTTGACTTTTGGTTGGCTTTTACTTGCTGTTCGATTAAAAAATCTTCTGTTACATAGATCAAAACAGCCTTTCCTTGGCGAAGCGCACCATAGCGAGATTGCTGTAAAGCATAGGAGGAAATTTCAGCAGTTCCGTCAAACCAATAGGTTTTGAAGTTTTGACTGAGGCTATCTGTACTTTTCTGTAAGCCGTCTTTTTGTTTTTCAAGGCTTGATTGACAGGCCAATAATAAAAGTACAAGAAAGAAAGGAATTCTTCTTTTCATGATAAAAAGATACTTTTTTCCGCGACTTTTTAGTGAGGCTTTTGCGAGAGTTTGTTAACAAGTTTCTCGTAAAACAGTTCCATAGGTAAGCCCACAACGTTGGTGTAACTACCCTGAATAGTAGCGATTCCGATGGTTCCAATACGGTCTTGAATGCCATAAGCCCCGGCTTTGTCCATAGGGGCTCCTGAAGCGATATAGTTTTCGATCTCTTGTTTTGGTAAGGGATTGAAGCTGACTTTAGTGGTTGCGGTCATCACTTCCCAGTCATGGGCTTGTAAAAAGCCAACCGCAGTTATCACCTCGTGTGTTGCACCGGAAAGTGCCTGCAACATCTGACGGGCTTCTTCCTCGGATTGGGGCTTACCCAAATAACGGTTATTGTGCCATACGATGGTGTCGGCAGTAATCACCAACTGGTTGGGACGGATGCTTGCTTTAAAAGGAGCTGCCTTAAGGCCTGTAATATGGGTCGCAATTTCGAC
>CALITN010000134.1 GCA_938041595.1 uncultured Flavobacteriaceae bacterium
CCTGAGACAGGGGGAAAAAACAACTTCCGCTTCTATGGAAGACCGTTATCAGGCTTTGGATAAATACGCACGCAACCTAAACCAACAGGCACAAGAAGCACAATTGGACCCTGTTATTGGCCGTGATGAAGAGATCCGTCGATTACTTCAGATTTTGTCCCGCCGTACCAAAAACAACCCTATTTTGGTGGGAGAGCCTGGAACAGGAAAAACGGCTATTGCCGAGGGCTTAGCCCATCGTATTATTGCGGGTGATGTTCCCGAAAACTTAAAGGATAAAATTCTTTATGCCTTGGATATGGGAGCACTGATTGCCGGTGCCAAATTCAAAGGAGAATTTGAAGAACGACTGAAGAGTGTCATTAAAGAAGTTGCCAAAAGTGACGGACAATTGCTGCTTTTTATTGATGAAATCCACACTTTAGTTGGTGCCGGAGGTGGCGAAGGAGCTATGGATGCAGCCAATATTTTAAAACCTGCATTAGCTCGAGGAGAACTCCGTACTATCGGTGCCACTACCCTAGATGAATATCAAAAATACTTTGAGAAAGACAAAGCACTTGAAAGACGTTTTCAAAAAGTACTGGTGGAAGAGCCCAACGTCGATGACGCTATTTCGATTCTTCGAGGATTAAAAGAAAAATACGAAACCCACCATAAAGTGCGCATTAAGGACGAAGCAATCGTCGGTGCAGTTCAATTGTCTCATCGTTATATTTCCGATCGCTTTCTTCCCGACAAGGCTATTGATTTGATGGACGAAGCCGCTGCCAAGCTACGAATGGAAATCAACTCCAAACCCGAAGAATTGGATGGTTTGGATCGAAGAATTCGACAACTTGAAATTGAACTCGTCGCTATTCAGCGTGAAAAAGACGAAACCAAGATTCAAAAATTGAACCAAGAGCTGGCCCACCTAAAAGAATCGCGTATACAACTGTTTTCCCAATGGAGCCGTGAAAAAGAAGTGGTCGATGGCATTCAAAAAGTAAAATCCGATATCGAACAATTACGCGTACAGGCAGAACGGGCTGAACGAGAAGGGGATTATGGCAAAGTTGCTGAAATTCGATACGGAAGACTTCAAGCCGCCCATGAAGAGTTGGATGCTTTTCAAAAGGAACTTAGCAAGCAGCAAGCGGACGATAGTCTTATCAAAGAAGAAGTGCTCTTTGATGATATTGCCGAAGTAGTTGCCAAATGGACAGGGATTCCAGTTCAAAAAATGATGCAAAGTGATCGGGAAAAACTATTGCATTTAGAAAGCCAGTTGCACCAACGTATGGTGGGACAAGAAGCCGCTGTATCGGCCGTCAGTGACGCCATCAGACGCAGCCGAAGTGGATTACAGGACGCTCATAAACCCATTGGGAGTTTTTTATTCCTAGGAACTACTGGGGTTGGAAAAACAGAGCTAGCCAAAGCCTTGGCGGAAGTATTATTTGACAATGAAAATAATCTGACCCGAATTGATATGAGCGAGTATCAAGAACGCCATGCTGTCAGCCGATTGATTGGAGCCCCTCCAGGCTATGTGGGTTATGATGAGGGGGGGCAATTAACCGAAGCCGTCCGACGTAAGCCCTATTCTGTGATCTTACTTGATGAAATTGAAAAAGCCCACCCTGATACCTTTAATATCCTACTTCAGGTTTTGGATGAAGGACGATTAACCGATAATAAAGGGCGTGTTGCTGATTTCAAAAATGCAGTTGTCATCATGACCTCCAATATTGGAAGTCGTGATATTCAGCAGGCTTTCGAATCTGAAGCGGACTTTGATACCGCGGAGGCCAAGGCAAAGAATCAAGTATTAAGCCTTTTAAAACAAAATGTTCGCCCGGAGTTTTTAAATAGAATTGATGACGTTTTGGTCTTTTCTCCATTGACCCGTAAAGAAATCCAAAAAATCGTAGCCCTTCAATTTCAAATCCTTGCCCGACGTTTATCCGAACAAAATATTCAATTGAATGCAACATCAGAAGCACTGGAATTTTTAGCAGAAAAAGGATTTGATCCCGAATACGGCGGACGCCCTGTAAAACGCGTACTTCAAAAGCAAGTCGTCAATGCCCTCAGCAAAGAGCTACTAAACGAATCCATTCAGCCCAATCAAGAAGTTACCTTGGATGTCTTTGAGGAAAAAATTGTTTTTAAAAATTAATGATCAATTCCCATATCCCTTTCAGCGATAAGAAATATTGAATATTCATATCACTCATTCCAATGATAGATAAGGGCAAGTATAATGTCAATTCAGTTTTCAAATAAGTATGGGTAATACATAAGGATAAGTATTATAAGTGAAAAAAATACCGCAAAAGAGACAGCCCCTGCCGAAATATCCTTGATAAAACCAATTCGTTTATCAAAATTGATGTGAACAAAATCGCACACTTTTTCTATTGCGGTATTCAGACCCTCTATTGCTAACACAAAGCCTATGACCGCAAGTTGAATAATCCAGTCTAAACGAGAGATCTCAAGATAGAACCCCACAACTATTAAGAGGATACCGATGCTAAATTGAGTAATGATGGCATGCTCTGTTTTTAACAACAAAAACATTCCTTTTAATGCAAATTTTACGCTTTTTATTCTCCCTACAATAAAAGTAATTAGTGCCATTTTGGTGTTATTAATAGCCCTTCTCCAAGCCTTATAAATTCAAAAACTATAGTTAAAGATCAATTCTCATCCAAACATACAAACATCACACAAGCCCTCCAGCGTTATAAACATCGGAGAGGTTCTTACAGTTTTGATTTGGCATTTGCTGTT
>CALITN010000135.1 GCA_938041595.1 uncultured Flavobacteriaceae bacterium
GCCAGTATAGAAAAAGCCAAAACCCTTTTGCAATGGGAACCCCAATATACGCTTGATGATGCCTTGGCATCTGCTTGGAAATGGGAGCAAAAAAATCACGCTGACAACAAAGAATAAATAAGGGAGGGTAAAAACCTCAACTTTAAAGTAAAAATGAAACGAGCACAACAACAAACGAGGTACATGGGAACAACTACAGCTGAGCCCTCTCTATCACCAGTTAAAAAACAAAGTTTAGACAGATGAAATATATTTTATCTCTTGATGCTGGAACGACAAGTTCACGAGCTATTTTATTTGATCAGAAGGGGAAACAACAATCCATTTCACAGCACGAATTTGAACAGTATTTTCCCAAGGAAAGTTGGGTAGAACACGATGCGATTGAAATATGGAACACCCAACTGAAGGCGATCCGAGAGGTGCTTTCTCAACCTGGAATTGACCCGAATGCAATTGCAGCACTAGGAATTACCAACCAACGAGAGACTACTATTATTTGGGATCGAGTCACAGGGATTCCAGTCCATAAAGCGATCGTTTGGCAAGACCGTCGTACAGCATCAATTTGCGAATCTTTGGCGACTCACCAACAAACTTTTTTAGACAAAACAGGCTTGGTGCTTGATGCCTATTTTTCCGGAACCAAGATCCAATGGATTCTCGACAGCGACCCTTCATTGCGGCAACGTGCCGAGGCCGGAGAACTCGCTTTTGGAACGGTTGATTCTTGGTTGATTTGGAATCTGACTGGAGGACAGACCCATGTTACAGATGTGACCAATGCAAGCAGAACCTTACTCTTTAACATTCATAGTCTGGAATGGGATACAGAGTTATTGACCTTACTAGATGTACCTAAGGCGCTACTACCCAAAGTCGTTAGTAGTTCCGAAGTGGTAGGAACAACAGCCAAAGCTATTTTGGGGCTTGAAATCCCAATCAGTGGGATTGCTGGAGATCAACAGGCGGCATTGTTCGGTCAATTGTGCCTTGCCCCAGGCGATGTCAAAAACACCTACGGTACCGGCTGCTTTTGTATTATGAATACCGGAGACAAAGCGGTGGTCTCAAAAAATAAAATGCTAACAACCATTGCTTGGCAATACAATGGAAAAGTGTCCTATGCCCTAGAGGGCAGTGTTTTTGTCGCGGGTGCCTTGGTACAATGGTTGCGTGATCAGCTACAAATGATTCCTTCTGCAGAAGCCATCGAAGCATTGGCTGAATCGGTTGATGACAATGGTGGAGTTACAGTTATTCCCGCCTTATCTGGTCTGGGAGCTCCCTATTGGGAACCCCAAGCCACAGGAGCGATCATGGGGATCACTCGTGGAACAAAAAAAGGCCATATAGCTCGAGCCGCTTTGGAAGCGATCGCTTTGCGAACGCGAGATATTATTATTGAAATGCAAAAGGATGCCGGAGTCCATTTTGATTCTCTCAAAGTAGATGGTGGGGCAAGCAACAATAATCTTTTGATGCAAATTCAGTCCGATTTATTGGAAAAGCAGGTAGTGCGACCTCAGACAACAGAGACCACTGCTCTTGGGGCAGCCTTTTTTGCAGGTCTTGCTGTTGGGTTTTGGAAAAACGAACAAGAGCTACAAGAGATATGGGTTTCAGATCGTGTTTTTGACCCTACCCCAAACCCATCCAATCACAAAACAATTTCCCTTTGGGAAAAACGAATCCAAAACAGTTTGTAATACCCCATGAAACGAGAGGAGCATCTTAAAAAAGCCATCAGTCGAAAAAAACCTTGGGATATTGTCATTATTGGAGGTGGTGCATCGGGGCTGGGGGCCGCTGTAGATGCGGCCAGTCGTGGCTATAAAACCCTTTTGTTGGAAAAATACGATTTTGCCAAAGGCACTTCCTCCCGAAGTACCAAGCTGGTGCATGGGGGCGTTCGTTATCTTCAAAACGGAGATATCTCTTTGGTTGTGGAAGCACTCAAAGAGCGAGGGATTATGCGTAAAAATGCACCCCATTTGGTTCGCGATTTAAGCTTTGTGATTCCCTCATACGATTGGTGGAACAGCCCTTTTTATGGAATCGGACTCAAGATTTATGACATGATGGCCGGCAATCTTGGATTGGGCCCTTCAACGATGTTGGATCGGGAGGAAACGATTGAATTAATTCCCAATGTAAAAAAAGAAGGACTTCGCGGTGGGGTGATCTATCACGATGGACAATTTGATGATGCCCGAATGGCGGTGAGTTTGGCACAAACTGCAGCCAATCATGGAGCTAGTTTGGTGAATTATTGTGGGGTAACGGATTTGATCAAAAAAAACAACATGATCGAAGGGGTTGTGATCAAAGATGAATTAACACAAACCAGTTACTCTGTTTCGGCCAAGGTAGTGGTTAATGCCACCGGGGTCTTTTCCGATGACATCATGCAAATGGATCAACCCAAAGCCAAGAAGCGCATCAAGCCGAGTCAAGGCGTTCATATTGTTTTAGATAAACGTTTTCTGAATGGCCCGCACGCCATTATGGTTCCTCATACAACTGACGGACGCGTTCTTTTTGCAGTGCCGTGGAACGGTTATGTTGTAGTTGGAACTACCGATACCCAGACCGAGGAGACTCTGGTTGAACCCGTGGCCTTGGAAACAGAAATTGATTTTATTCTCGAAAATGCAGGGGCTTATATGACCACACCACCGACTCGATCGGATGTTAAAAGTGTCTTTTCGGGCTTACGGCCTCTTGCGGCGCCAGAAGATGATGGTGCTGCGACAAAGGAAATTTCCCGGCATCACAAGGTGATTGTGAGTACTTCGGGTTTGATTAGTATTTTGGGAGGAAAGTGGACTACCTATCGTAAAATGGCAGAAGATATCGTCAATACGGCTCAGTCCGTAGGAGGTTTGCCAGAGCGAAGTTGTATCACCCACAACCTTACCATTCATGGGTATGATTATAATTCGGATTGGGCTGATGCATTGCACGTTTACGGAACGGATATTGAAAAAATTAAAGCTCTAGATGATCGAGGGAATCATTCTTTGAGCGATGAAATTTTTATAACGCCAAACCAAATTCTCTGGGCCGTTCGAGAAGAAATGGCCATGAACGTAGAGGACGTTTTGGCACGACGCACACGTGCCCTTTTTTTGAATGTTGATGAGTGCATTCGTTTGGCACCGCAAATCGCAAAAATCATTGCCGATCAATGCGGCTATGATTCGAATTGGATCGATTCTGAGGTGTCTTCTTTTCTGACCCTTTGCAACAACTACCGACTGGCAGAATAAGCCCCTCCAAGGGACTCGTTATTTGAGGTACTGATATGCCCAGTAGATCAAAAAAAATTGGAGTGGGATTCGCATGATTAGAATCCATAAGGGAACGCCCAGGCGATTGCCCGGGAAAAGCATATTGACATGAACCAATAAGAGAAAAACAATCAACATGGCGATGATTCCCCACAAGGCGAGGCTTCTTATTTTAGGGAAAAACACCCCCAAACCTAAAAGAACTTCAGCGATACCGCTCAAGTAGATCAGAAAATTATGTGCTGGGAGAAACGTCGGCATGAGAGGTCTGTAAAAACCAGTATGGGTGAAATGAAGAATACCCAAAACGATATAAAGGGCTCCCATGATATAAAGTGAATACATAGCTTACAATTTTAATCAGTGTCACTAAATAATTAACAATCAGAGTACGGTAATAAAATTTTTAAGATTGAAAAAAGACAATATATTAGTGATCACCCTGTATGTATGGTGCTCCAAATTGCTGTAGCTTTTTTTCCAGTTGGGGTAGCATTTTCTTTGTAATAACATCCAATTCTGGGCGGTAAATGGCTATCATTTGCTGGGCAATAGAAAGGCTTTTACGATGCAAAGCGGTGGGTCCGTAAGTAGTGCTGAGACCTCTATAGGCAACCCTCAGATGTGTTTGAATATTTGGAGGGTTTTTTTCGCCCACTTCTTCTCGAGCGGCACTTCCTGTAGCCTTTCGCTCTAACACAAATAAGGCTTGCTCGATTTTACTGAGGTCTTCAACAAACAACTCCGGACTGGATTCCGTTCGACGGGCAGCCATTTTTAAGGCGGCAGCTTTCTTTTGGGCTTGCGCAAATTGATCTTGCAAAACAGTCACCTCGCGAGAAACGGAATTATACTCTTTTCGATAGGCATTAAACGTAGCATAATCAACCCCCTTTAAAACACTCTCCCGAATGGGCTTCACCTCAAAATTGACCGATGCTCCTAGAGGACTTATCTGACTGTTTTGTTCGAGATAAAGTTGGGCGGAATAGTTACCAGGGGTTACCATTGGCCCACTGGGGTTGCGATCACTAATGCGTTCAGGATTCACGGAGCGGATGCTTGCATGACGAAGATTCCACGCTAAACGATGGGTTCCTTTTTCGGCTTGTTGATTCAGGTTTCGAATCACATTCCCATCACTATCTTTGATCGTGAGCCATACTTTAGCAGGGGCTTCTTGGTTTTCTGCATCCAAGCGTTCATAGCCTGGAAAGGGTATGTCACGTCCATTTTTGGAGCGTTCTTTTTCGCTTTCTTGGCGTTGTTGTTTTTGTGTTTTAAAATCCTCGGACAGATGATAGGTAAACACAGCACCAAAAGCTGGATTTTCCGCGATATAAAAATCTGCTCCGGTATTCCCTAAATTGCTTTTGGGAACAAACCATTTGGCGGCTCTTGGGGTGAAGAGGGTTCCTTTTTGTTTTAGGAGTTCTGGTGTCATTTCTCGAAGAGCGCTGTAGTCATCCAAGACATAAAAGCCACGTCCAAAAGATGCTGCTACAAGATCATTTTCTCTTTGTTGAATGACCAAGTCACGGAAGCCCATGTTGGGGGTTCCCGGAAGTTTGTGCCAATCCACACCACCATTTAATGATGTGTATATCCCAAATTCTGTAGCCAAAAAGAAAAGTTCTTTTTTGACAGGATCCTGAACAATACGCCATAATAGCGTTCGTTGGGGAAGCGAATTGGATAAGGAAGTCCAGCTTTGTCCACGATCGGTACTTTTAAATAAATAGGGATTGAAATCTCCTTCTTTATGATTGTCCAAAACAGCATATACCGTATTGGGGTCGTGCAAGTCTGCTTTGATATCGTTGACAAATGTCCGTGCTGGAAGCCCCAATTTTGTCACAGGAATTGATGTCCATTGCTTCCCTCCATTGGCAGTGACTTGGATAAAACCGTCATCGGTACCAGCATAGATCAAGCCTTTGACCAAAGGCGACTCACTCAAGGAAGTAATAGTATTGTAATTGGACATGGCACCCACATCCCAAGCATTGTCCCAAGATTGTTTTCGTCCCATAATGGGGAGCGCGAGTCGTTCTTCGTTGCGAGTTAGGTCGCCGGATATGGGCGACCATTCATCCCCGCGATTCTCTGACTTCCACACGCGGTAGGAGGCGAAATAGAGCGTGGCGGGATTGTGTGGAGACACCAAAATAGGGGCATCCCAGTTAAATCTTTCATGGGGATCTCCGAGTTGTGCCTGGGGCTGAATAAAGAGTCGTTCCCCCGTCTTTAGATCCACCCGATGCAGTCCACCCTGTTGGGTTTCGGCATATATCAAATCGTTATAAACGGGATCCGTAGCGGATTGATGACCATCGGAACTGAGTGTTTTATACCAATGTTTGTTGCTTATTCCTTCATTTTCGTCGGTTGCAGAGGGCCCTCCCGCCGAACCGTTGTCTTGGGTACCTCCAAAAATATGATAGAAGGGTGTGGCGTTGTTGACAGCCACCTTGTAAAATTGTGTAAGGGGGAGATTCTTATGATAACGCCAGTTTTTTGCGAGATCAAAACTTTCATAAATTCCTGCATCAGTACCCAACATGAGATAATCGGGATCGTCTTTCTTGAATACAATAACGTGATTGTCGGAGTGTTTCTTTTTTTCACTGAGTTGCACAAAGGTTTTCCCTCCATCTTCTGAGGTCAAAACACGTACATTCATTAGATAAAGGCGATCGAACTTATGCGGACTTGCATAAAGTTCTTGGTAGTAATGAGGGCCAGTGGCACTCGATACAGCATTTGACATTTTTTTCCAAGAAGCTCCTTGGTTTTCAGATCGGAATACACCTCCAGTAGTTCGATCCAATTCGATAGCAGCATAGATCACATCTGGGTTTTGAGGAGATATAGCAAGGCCTATTTTACCCATGTTGGAGGTAGGCAATCCGTTTTCTAATTCTTGCCAAGTTTCCCCTCCATCGGTCGATTTATGAATACCGGATCCAGGCCCTCCGCTCATTAGAGCAGCAACAGTGCGATGCCGATCCCAAGTCGCCGCATAGAGTATTTTTGAATTTCGTGGATCCACCATGATGTCTGTTGCCCCAGTCCATTGGTTATTGCCCAGTACCCGACGCCAGTTTTTTCCACCATCGGTTGTTTTGTAAACACCTCGTTCGCCTCCTTTTTTCCAGAGTGGCCCCTGTACAGCGACCCACAGAATATCAGAATTATCCGGGTGAACGATTATTTTAGAGATATGCTCGGAGGCTTTTAAGCCTCTATTTTTCCAACTTTTACCGCCATCTTGGGAGCGATAAATACCATCACCATAGGCCACATGGCGACCGCCCACATTTTCCCCAGTGCCCACCCAAACGGTGGCAGGATTTTGAGGGTCAAGCGTAACACAGCCTGTTGAATAAGAACTTTGATTGTCAAAAAGGGGAGTCCATGTTGTTCCCGCATTTTCTGTTTTCCAAACACCACCAGATCCTACGGCTACATACCAAATGTTGTCATTTTCAGGATGGAAAACAATATCCGCAATTCGTCCCGATAAAAAAGCAGGGCCTACATTTCTAAATTGGAATGCTTCTAGGGGAAGCTCCTTTTTTTTGGATTCTTTTTTTCTTCGGTTTTGGGCACTTCCTTCAAAGGAAAAACTAAAAAGTAAAATAGGGATAAGGATAAATACAAAGTGCTTGCTCTTCATTTTTTTGAATTTTATCTAAAATACAAAAACATAGAGAAACCCATCACAATGCCCTTTAGACAGTAACGAGTGCTTTTCGCAGAGTGGTCTGTAATTAATTTAGGGAGGTTTCCCCTTTTTCACCGGTTCGGATTCGGTAGGCCTCCTCTACGGGAAGAACAAAAATCTTTCCATCTCCAACCGAATCGGTTGCGGCAGATTTAAGGATGGCTTCAATGGTGGGTTGTACAAATGCATCGTTGACAACAATGGATAAAAATCGTCTTTGTATTTCCGAAGTGCTGTAGCTTATTCCACGATATACATGGCCTTCTTTTTCGTTTCCTACTCCCGTTACATCCCAATAACTAAAAAAATTGACTTCAACTTGGTGAAGTGCTTCTTTGACTTCTTTAAACTTTGATTTCCGAATGATCGCTTCAATTTTTTTCATAGGATATGATTTTTTGTTGTGTACGCTTTCCGTTATAACTCCATATTAGTTCTCCAAGTGCTTTCTTAAAAAAGTAATTCCATTTTTAGAAAATATTTTTTCGATATCAGTTGTTGTATAGCCGCGTTTTGTAAGCAGTGGATCTAGTTTTTGCAAATCAGCGATGGTGTCCAAGTCACTGGGACACTGTTCGTTTCCAAAGCCACCGTCCAAATCGGATCCAATCATCACATGATTGGCACTACCGGCTAGTTGGCAGATATGATCTATATGGTCAACAATAGTTTCGATCACCAATCCGCTTTCTTTGGGTTGGGTAATGCCGCGCTGCCAATGGGGCAGCATCATCCAAGCGTCAAAAGCCATTCCGATAACCGCTCCGCGCTCCAAGAGGGCTTTGATTTGTCGGTCTTCAAACTGTCGTTCGTTTGGAACCCAGTGACGACAATTGCTGTGACTGGCCCAAATGGGACCGTGATATACTTCTAGTGTTTCCCAAAAACTTTGATCACATAAATGGGTAGCATCCAAGATAAGGTTTAGTTCTTGAATTTTTTCAAGGAGTATTTTTCCTTTGGTACCGATTCCTCCGGAGGAGTCAGTACCGAAAGCGTAGGTTCCTGGCCCATAGTGGGCAGGGCCGATGGCGCGTAGTCCTTTTTGGTGTAGGATTTCCAAATGCTCCATGGATACAATGGAGTCGGCACCTTCAAGACTTAGAACATAGCCGAGGGGTGTCTCGGAAGGATTGGTTTCCCAAGCCTGTAAATGGGCATCCAAATCGGATGTATTGCTGATTTGAACGAGTTCGTTTTGCGATTCCATAATTTGATACCAAGCCAATTGTCCTTGGGTTTGCGCCCAGGCTTGTTCGGGGGAATTCCATCCGGGAAGTGGGTTTTCGGGCTTTACATAGCGAGCAATTAAAGTGGCCACACAAAGCCCCATGTTCCCTCGACGCATCGCCGGAAAAGACACAGTTCCTCGAGCCCGATCGGGCAAATCGTGCATCCCTTCCTCTTGTTTGCGAATGGCTGCTACGGACAAGCGAAAATCGCGATTCCACTCAAGAGCATTCATGGAAAGGTCTAAATGGGCGTCAAATAGTAATTGCATAGGCTAGGCTCCTTGTTGATAATCTCGTGCTTCGATCTCCCAAAAAGGCCCCAGTGTTCCTCTGATGACCGTATACGCTTTGTTGTACTTAGCCACAGTGGGGCAGATATGATAGGGGAGTGCATAAAACAAATCCCCTACTTTGAAGTTATTGGGTTCTGTGTATTCAATAATTAGGTGTTCCTCGCTTTGTCCTTTGTGAACGGCATTTTCAAGTCCAAGAATTTGCACACGGGGCAAAGGCATTTCAGACGCTAGAGCCTTGTGCCCCAAGTCAAAACAATAGATGTCTTTGTTGGGCTTGCTGATCAATCGAGTAGCTAAAACAGCTGCGTGGACAAAAGGCGATTCTTTCCAGATCTTTTGATAACCCAAATCCCAAAGTAGAGTGGTGCCAGGACTTAACTTGTTGTTTGTTCGCAGGGCGTGGGGGTAAAAGCTAGGAGACCCTCCAGTGATTTGATTGGGAACGGTTCCACCTCGCTCCTGAATCTCAGTAACGAGTGTTTCCACCGCTTCAAAGTCGCTATTGCACTTTGCGATGCGTTCGTCTAGTGGATGTGACCGAATGTGACCGTCGTAAATGTGCAGTCCTAGAGCGTTGAGATACGGGTCTTTTTCAACGGCCATATATAAATCTGCTGCTTGTTGGGGGACAATGCCTGTTCGGTTCATTCCGTTATTGATATCTATCCAAAGATTCATCGTTTGCTTTGCCATTTTTGCCAAATCGGAAAATAATTGGAGCGAATCGTAATTATCGATCAAGCTTGAAAAAACAATTTGCGGATGCGCTTGTTGGGCGGTTAAAAAACGAAGGGTTTTTTCTTGGGTGGGTTGAATGGCTAAAAGGATATGAGCGGCACCACATTGGATAAGCATTTCCAGTTCTCCAAGGGTAGCACACTTAAATTGTTGGATGCCTTGAGCCATCTGTTTTTTAACAATAGCTTGCATCTTATAGGTTTTGACATGGGGGAATAGCCGCTTGACGTCTTTTGCTATCTGGATCATGGACTGGATGTTTTGATCAATCCGTTCGGGATATACCAAAAGCCCAGGAGTCATAATGGAGCTTTCGTCAGCTACGGCATACCAGTTGTCGTTCGCCATAGGGATTTAGTTTTCTAGTAAAAAGGAAGCTTCAATCTCTACAGCGATATTTTGCGGCAGGTTCATTCCAACGGCACTGCGTACGCCAATGCCATTTTCGGAGCCAAAGACCTCGGCAAATAATTCACTGAACCCATTGATAACGAAGGGGTGGTCTTCAAAGGTAGGTGTGGCGTTGACCATTCCCAATACTTTGATAACACGTTTAATTTTCAAATCAGGGGGAGTGTTGTTTATGATGGTTGAGAGCATGGTCAGTCCCACTTGGCGGGCTGCGTCTTTGGCTTGCTCTTTATCTAGGACAGATCCTACTTTTCCTTGAATCAAAGAAGCATCTTCTCGGACGGGTCCCTGCCCGGAAATGTAGAGCTGGTTTTCAATGATCAAAGTTGGACGATACACTCCTACGGGTTTTGGAGCCGGAGGCAATACCAATCCCATTTCTTGAATTCGTGCGGCTAAATGTTTGCTCATATATTAGAGGAATTGATTTAAAATAAGGACTCCTACAAGTCCTGATATTCCGATACTTGTTTCCATAACAGTCCAAGTTGAAAGCGTTTCTTTGACGCTCAAATTAAAATATTCTTTAAAAAGCCAAAAGCCGGCATCGTTCACATGGGAAAGCATCAAACTTCCAGAACCAATAGCCAATACCATTAATTCTGGACTTACGCCGCTGCTTTGAACCAAAGGGAGTAGGATTCCGGCGGTGGTCAGACCAGCCACAGTAGCTGACCCAACGGAAAAACGGATTAATGTGGCTATTACCCAGCCAATCAACAAGGGAGAAAGAGAGGTGATTTGCAGTAGGCCTCCAATATAATCGCTTACACCGCTGTCAATCAAAATCTGTTTTAAGGCTCCAGCACCGGAGATAATCAGCAAGACCATGGTAATTCCTGAGACGGCCGAGGCATAGATTTTCATAATACCATCCATGGAATTGCCATGAGCGATTCCTAAGGTGTAGGTCCCAATCAAAAGGGTAATCAATAAAGCAATAACGGGATTCCCAATGAATTTGGTGATGTTATAGGTGGTGCTGTTTTCGGTCATTAAACCCGAAATAAGGGTGGTGAGACCAATTAACAGCACAGGTAACAGAGCGGTCAGTAAACTATTGGTAAGACTTGGTAATTCGGAAGGAGCAAAGGTTTTGGAAGCCATAAATTCTTGTAGGGGTTTTGCCTCTACTTTTGGGAGAAAGCGTGTCAGCAAAGGGCCAGAAATCAGAATGGCTGGAATGGCAAGGATAATACCGTAGATAAGGGTCTTTCCTACATCGGCTCCAAACATAACCGAGAGCGTCGTTGGGGCCGGATGGGGAGGTAAAAACCCATGAGTGACAGAGAGTGCCGCGAGCATGGGAAGTCCAACGCCGATGAGTGAGAGTCCTGTGGCCGAAGCAATGGTGAAAACCAA
>CALITN010000136.1 GCA_938041595.1 uncultured Flavobacteriaceae bacterium
GTCATCAAACCTTCAACAATCTCAAAGTTATCATTCAACACTTTGGCAATAGGTGCCAAACAGTTCGTGGTACAAGAAGCATTGGAAACAATGGTTTGATCTGCTGTTGCCTCAGTGTGATTTACACCCATTACATACATAGGCGCATCCGCAGAAGGTGCAGAAATAACAACTTTTTTAGCTCCCCCATCAAGGTGTGCCTGTGCTGTTTCAAGGGTTGTAAAGATGCCGGTACATTCTGCTACAACGTCAGTATTCATAGCACCCCATGCAATATCGGCCGGATTGCGTTCTGCAGAAATTTTGATTTCCTGTCCATCCACAATCAAATTGTTGTTTTCAACACTAACAGTACCATCATATTGACCGTGTACCGAATCGTATTGCAACAGATAGGCAAGATGATTGACATCCAGCAAATCGTTAATCCCAACGACGGTTATGTCTTCTTGCTTCATTGCTGAACGAAAGACCAAACGTCCGATACGTCCAAATCCATTAATTCCAATACGTACTCCCATTTTTAGTTTTATTTAATTTAAGTTTAAATTGATAATATATCCGATACACGGATAAGTTCTTTATTGATTTTAGAGGTTCCTTTAATCGCTTTTTCCAGCGGACTTAGTACCATTTTATCGTTTTTGATCCCAACCATTACATTAGAGTCTCCATTGCGCAAGGATTCCACTGCAAAAACTCCCATTCTAGAAGCCAAAACGCGGTCAAAACAACTGGGGGATCCTCCACGTTGCATATGTCCTAAAACGGATACACGAACATCATAATAGGGCATGTTTTTTTCAACATAAGAGGCAATTTCAAATACATTATCCCCTGTCTTATCTCCTTCGGCAACGACAACAATACTGGAAGATTTTCCTGATTTTTCGCTTTTTTTAAGCGAATCCAGCAAGCGTTCAAGTCCCATATCTTCCTCTGGAATTAAAATTTCTTCGGCTCCCGCTCCCACTCCTGCATTCAAAGCAATATGCCCTGCATCTCTTCCCATCACTTCCACAAAGAAAAGACGATTGTGAGAACTGGCCGTATCCCGAATTTTGTCAATGGCATCTATAACGGTATTCAAGGCTGTATCATAGCCTAGCGTAAATTGGGTCCCGCTAATATCATTGTCGATGGTTCCTGGAATTCCAATTACAGGGACATTCCATTCTTTTTGGAAAATCATAGCACCCGTAAAAGAACCATCACCACCAATGACGACCAGCGCATCCAATTCGAACTTTTGCACCGTTCGATAGGCTTTTTTGCGTCCCTCTTGGGTGCGAAATTCCAAACAACGAGCTGATTTCAAAAAGGTACCTCCCTTGTTAACGATGTTGTTCACCGATCGGGGGGTCATGGGAGTTAGTTCTCCATCAATCAGACCTTGATAGCCTTTGTGGATGGCGAAACATTCATATTTGTAGAAAATGGAAGACCGTACAACGGCTCGGATGGCTGCATTCATCCCTGGGGCGTCGCCACCAGAAGTTAGAACGCCTATTTTCTTTAATGTAGACATAAGGTCAATTCGGTCAGCCAAAAATACTATTTCTATTGGTATTATGGTAGTCGAATTACAAAATCAACAAATAGGTGGCTAGTTTTGGTTTTTATCACGAAACTCAATGCCATTTTCTTGCGATTCAGAAAATGAAGGTTTCACCAAACTATCTTTGGGTGTTTTCCGTTTGATTTTTTGAATGAGTTCTTGAAAAGTATTAAAATCAACATCATAAGAAAGCCCCATCCCCTGAGTATATCCAAAGTCTTCTCCGATATAGCGGAATTCATTCTCCTTATTAAACACTTTGGCGCGTAGGGTGTTGTCTTCATTAAGGATAAAATCAATTTGAACATCTCCGACAACCTGTGTTTGGGCAAAACCACCTACCGGAACCCCAATTTTACCATTAACCAGTATCTTATCACTTATCTGGGTACTGAGTGTCAATCCGAGTCGGTCTTCGGTTTGGACATCCAATTCATTGCTCCGATCGCCTTGAAGATAGTTAACCCCTACTTTCAATTTTTCATCGCTCTCTCCTAAAAGGCTTGAAAACACATCCGATGCCTTTTCATAAAGATTGTTTGTTATTCCTTGAACCGAAACACTTACATCACTAATAAACACTCCTTGTGATAATAAGGAAATGGCTTGCAATTGACTTCTTTGGGGGTCTGCCAAACGATAGTTGATTTCCGAGACCACTACATTATTGGTATTGGGAAAATTGATAGCAAATATGGGATTGTCTGGTTGCAGTAGGTTTCCTTGCAATTGAATCTCAACTTCAGTAGGAATTTTACGATTAAAATTCGGATTGTCCAGCAATAAAGCTGGATTGGCCCCTCCCGGAACTTGATAGACTGCCTGCATATTCATCTGTGCTCCCAAAGGGTCTCCTTCCCAATTGACACTTCCTCCTGGCCGTAATGTGAACTTTTTATCAATCAAGCCTAAATTTCTAAAATTGTAGTTTCCTCCTATCGTGATAAAATCCCCCCACATATTGAATTTATTATCCGTATTGATTTCCATCAATAAGGTTCCAACCCCTTTCCCTGATAAAGAGCTATTCGTCTCCGGATCTATAACAATTTCGATCAAGGCTTTGTCATTGATGTCCAATTCAAAATCCATTTCCAAAATTTTGCGTCCCAGTCCGACAACAACATCCGTGGCTTCAAGCGAATCTTCTTTGATTTTGGAAACAAAATCAATGTAGGAGGTATCCACCAATCCGTAGTCTTCGGTCCATGGAATTTTGAAATTAGTTCCTTCTTCGGTTTCACCATCCAAGCTAATTCGAAGGGATTTGCTAGGGCCTAGTAAGCTTCCTGTACCTCCAAAAAATCCCTGCCCATAAAATATACGCTCGGGAGACTCTTCTATATTG
>CALITN010000137.1 GCA_938041595.1 uncultured Flavobacteriaceae bacterium
GCTGTGACTACGGCAACTATTTTTGGGTGTCATGTAGAAAATCCGCAACGCTATGGGGTGATTGCTTTTGACCAGAATGGAAAAGCCCTGTCGATTGAGGAAAAGCCCATCAATCCAAAAAGCAACTATGCCGTAGTAGGACTTTATTTTTACCCCAACTCGGTAGTTGAAGTTGCCAAGCAGTTGGCTCCCAGCAGTCGAGGAGAGTTGGAAATTACAGATGTCAACCAGCACTACTTGGATCAGGGAAATTTACAAGTTGAAACCTTGGGACAAGGCCATGCATGGTTAGATACGGGCACCCACGAATCCTTGATGGAAGCCACTCAGTTTATCCAAACAATCGAAAAACGCCAAGGATTAAAAATTGGTTGTTTGGAAGAAATCGCTTTTAAAAAAGGCTTCATTAGTCGACAGCAATTATTGCAGGAGGCAGAAGAAATGAAATCCACACCTTATGGACAGTATTTGATCCATCGTTACGATTCCTGATGACAGTCACCAAAACCCATTTTAAAGATCTTTTGCTGTTTCAGCCAAGTGTTCATTCAGATCCAAGAGGTTCCTTTTCGGAAACCTTCCGTTTGGAAGTCCTTGAAGAAAACTTGGGACGTCAGATTGTTTTTGTGCAAGACAATGAGACCCATTCGACCTATGGAGTCATTCGAGGATTACACTATCAAATAGCACCCTTTGCACAGTCTAAGTTAGTGCGAGTGGTTCAGGGAGAGGTGCTAGACGTTGTGGTAGATTTAAGAAAAAATGAAAAAACCTTTGGCAAGGTTTTTACCCAATTACTCAGTGGAACAAATAAAACACAATTATTTGTCCCGAGAGGGTTTGCCCATGGTTATATAACCTTAAGCGAATCCTCAGTATTCCAATACAAGGTGGATAATTACTACAACAAAGCGAGTGAACGAAGCCTTCAATTTAATGATCCAGACCTAGCAATCGATTGGCAATTGCCAGTTTCCGATTGGATTTTTTCTGAAAAAGACGGACAGAATCCATTGTTAAAGAAAGCGGTGGTTTTTGATTCAGACAGTCTGCACTATGAGTAGAATTTTGGTTACAGGGGGTGATGGACAACTGGGGAAATGCTTTCAACAGCAAGTCAAAAACATTCCCGAGTGGATCTTTTTTTTCCCAGGGCGAAATGAAGTGGATATCACCGATTTTCATTCTATAGAAACCTTTGTCAAAAAAAACCAAATCGACACGATTGTAAACACTGCTGCATATACCCAAGTTGATCAAGCAGAGGATAATGCCGAGCAAGCCTATGCAGTGAATGAAAAGGGCGTCGAAAATGTATTGCAAATAGCAAGTCAGCATCATTTGAAAACGATGTTTTTTTCAACAGATTATGTATTTCATTCAGTAAACAGTGATTTTTTAATAGAAAGTGACACTATTTTACCTCAAGGAGTTTATGCGCAATCCAAAGCAGCAGGAGAAGCCTTGATTGCAAAGGCTGCTTTCCCAACGATCCTAATTCGTACTTCTTGGCTGTTTAGCCCCTTTGGGAAAAACTTTGTTAAAACCATTCTAGCTTTGGCCGAATCGGATCAGACTCTCAAGGTTGTCAATGACCAATGGGGCAGTCCTACTTATGGACTTGACCTAGCCATCGTTGCTTTGCAATTACTTCGGCATTACCCCTCACAAAAAAAAGTTTTTCATGTAGCCAATACAGGGGTCACCAACTGGTGTGCATTTGCCCAATCAATACTAAAACAGTCCGGACTCCAAAAGGAGGTGCAGGGAGTCCCGACCGAGGCCTACCCAACTCGAGCACCAAGACCGCAGCGTTCTGCTTTAGGAACTTCCAAAATTCAATCCTATCTTGGAACTCCACTGAGGTCATGGGAAGAAGCTCTTGCCGATTGCTTGAATCAGTTGCAAAATGGATAAAAAACAAACCATATTGATAACGGGGGGTGCCGGATTTATTGGCTCCCACTTGGTGTTGCACATGGCAACACACTACTCCCATTATCATATTGTGAATTTGGATGCCTTGACCTATGCAGCAAACCTTTCGCTTCTGGATGCGCTATCCAATGCCGATAATTATACTTTTATCCAAGGGGATATTCGGGATCGAAGTTTTATCAAAGAGCTGTTTGATACTTACGCCTTTGATCATGTCATTCATCTGGCGGCAGAATCTCATGTGGACAATTCCATAGCCAATCCTGCTGTTTTTGCAGAGACCAACGTGTTGGGAACTCTGAATCTTTTGGAAGCCGCAAAAAACCGCTGGGAGGGAACATTGGCGGAGCATCTTTTTTATCATGTTTCTACCGATGAGGTTTTTGGAAGCTTAGGAGATCATGGCTTCTTTTCCGAAACGACTCCCTACGATCCACGGTCTCCTTATTCGGCTTCCAAGGCAAGTTCTGACCATCTTGTTCGTGCCTATTATCATACGTATCAACTCCCGGTTTTAATTTCTAATTGTTCTAATAATTATGGGCCCCATCAACATGAGGAAAAGCTGATTCCACTTTTTATTAAAAATATTATTGAAGGAAAAACCCTACCCGTTTATGGAGCGGGAACCAACATACGAGATTGGCTTTATGTCAAAGACCATGTTCAAGCCATGGATGCCATTTTTCATCGTGGAACAGTTGGTGAGACCTACCTTGTTGGAGGAAATAATGAATTGCGAAATATAGATCTAGTACGCTTACTTATTCAATATACCGATGAACTCTTGGGGAACCCCAAAGGGGCCTCAGAGGCTTTAATCACCTATGTGACTGATCGCAAAGGGCATGACTTTCGGTATGCTATTGATGCCACAAAGCTGAAACATCAACTTCAATGGGAGCCCAAAGCAAATTTTGAGGAAGCTCTAAAAGACACAATAGTTTGGTATCTTGGCAAGTACAAATCTTAAAAAAAAATCAGTTATGTATTATTTGCACTCGGGATTACTGGTGTGGAGAGTTGTGCTTTCCAGCTTTTTTTTAACTCATGGACTGAGTAAATGGGAACGATTGTTTGCGGATGAAATTAAATTTGGGAACCCTATTGGCTTGGGTCCAGAACTTTCGTTGGTGCTGATTGTCATTGCAGAAGTTGTGGCTCCTTTGTTTATCATTATGGGTTTTAAGACCCGTTGGGCCACTCTTTTTCCGATCATAGCGATGGGTGTTGCCGCTTTTGTCGTTCATGCCGACGATCCCTTTGGCAGAATGGAAAAGGCACTACTATACCTCTTTGGATATCTTCTTTTGGCTATGACAGGTCCTGGGAAATATTCGTTAGATCATTTGCTTGACAGAGAGCGCAGATAGGAAATGTCTTAGGGCCTTGTAGATTGCTGTAAAAACGCTATATTTGCCGTCCAAAAACAGATTAAATGTACGCAATTGTAGAGATAGCAGGGCAGCAATTTAAAGTTGCACAAGACCAAAAGCTTTTCGTACACCGTCTCGACGCCAAAGAAGGAGCAAAAGTTTCCTTTGACAACGTGTTGTTGCTAGACGATGGAAAGAAAGTGACTGTTGGCGCCCCGGCTATAAAAGGAGCTTCTGTAGAAGCTAAGGTTACCAGCCACCTCAAAGGAGACAAGGTAATCGTATTTAAAAAGAAAAGACGTAAAGGCTACCGTGTCAAAAACGGACATCGCCAAGCCCTTACCGAATTAATCATCGAAGGCATCACTGCCATCGGAGCTAAAAAAGCAGCCCCTAAAAAAGCGGCTCCTGCTCCTGCCAAAGAGGAAAAACCAAAGGCCAAAGCGAAAGCCGCTGCACCAAAGAAAACAGCTGCACCTAAAAAAGCTGCGCCAGCCGCTGATCTTTCATCCAAAACAGTTGCTGAACTAAAAGCAATGGCGAAGGATAAAGAGATTTCAGGATATTCCTCCATGAAAAAAGCGGATCTCATCAAAGCATTAAGTAACTAATCCTAAAAGATATAAGCCATGGCTCACAAAAAAGGAGTAGGGAGTTCTAAAAACGGTAGAGAATCCGAATCGAAACGGCTCGGAGTTAAGATATTCGGCGGGCAAGCGGCACGTGCGGGGAACATTATTGTTCGTCAGCGTGGAACAGCTCACAATCCCGGTGAAAACGTATATCTTGGAAAAGACCACACCTTGCACGCAAAAGTGGATGGTGTTGTTCATTTTGCCAAAAAGAGAGACAATAAGTCTTATGTGTCTATCATCCCATTTGAGGCATAGACATCCCTCATTAACAAACCATAAAAAACCCGCTACATTCGTAGCGGGTTTTTTTATACCTATTTAGGGAGCCTGATGCTTTAGGGCTCTTAGTAGCGGTAGTATTCTGGTTTGTAAGGCCCTTCAACTGTCACGCCAATATAATCGGCCTGATCGGTGCTTAGGCTTTCCAGTTCTGCTCCTAGGTTTTTCAAGTGAAGAGCAGCCACCTTTTCATCTAGTTTTTTCGGGAGCATATAAACCTTGTTCTCGTATTGATCCGTATTTGTCCACAGTTCGATCTGCGCCAAGGTTTGGTTGGTAAAAGAATTACTCATTACAAAACTGGGATGTCCAGTGGCACAACCCAAATTAACCAAACGCCCCTCTGCTAAGACAATAATTTCTTTATTGTCTTCTAATGTATACAGGTCAACCTGAGGTTTGATTTCAGATTTGGTATGACCGTAGTTTTTGTTCAACCAAGCCATATCAATCTCATTATCAAAATGCCCAATGTTACAAACAATGGCTTTGTCTTTCATGGCCAAGAAATCCGACCCTTGCAAGATGTCTTTGTTACCGGTAGCGGTAATTACAATATCCGCATTTTCAATAACTGTGGTAAGCTTTTTAACCTCATAACCATCCATGGCCGCTTGAAGGGCACAGATAGGATCTATTTCAGTCACGGTTACGATGGCACCAGCACCTCGGAAAGAAGCAGCGGTACCTTTTCCAACGTCTCCATAGCCACAGACTACCACACGCTTCCCAGCCATCATAAGGTCTGTTGCACGACGGACGGCATCCACGGCACTTTCTTTACATCCGTATTTATTATCAAATTTAGATTTGGTCACCGAGTCATTCACGTTTATAGCGGGCAAGGGTAAGGTGCCATTTTTAACACGTTCGTATAAGCGGTGAACCCCAGTAGTAGTTTCTTCCGAAAGTCCTCTGATTGCTTCGGCCAATTCTGGAAAACGATCCAAAACCATATTAGTCAAATCCCCACCATCGTCAAGGATCATGTTGAGGGGTTCTTTTTCTTCTCCAAAGAATAAGGTTTGCTCGATACACCAATCAAATTCTTCTTCATTCATTCCTTTCCATGCATAGACAGGAATTCCGGCAGCAGCGATCGCAGCAGCAGCGTGATCCTGTGTAGAAAAAATATTACAGGAGCTCCAAGTGACTTCGGCACCCAAAGCGACTAAGGTCTCAATCAATACTGCAGTTTGAATCGTCATGTGCAAGCAACCAGCGATACGGGCTCCAGCTAGGGGTTTGCTCTGTCCGTATTCTTCACGCAAAGCCATCAATCCTGGCATCTCTGCTTCGGCTAGATGAATTTCTTTACGACCCCAGTCGGCCAAGCTAATGTCTTTTACCTTGTAGGGTACATAAGTAGTGTTCGTTTTCATTTCCATAATTCTATATTTGTAAAATAGATATGCAAAAATACAACCTTTTTATACCACAGCCCAATGCCGTTTGTCCTGCATCAACCACTTAGTGCGAAAGCGGACCTATGGGTATGGAAAATTGAAGAGTCCGAAGAATTACTACGGAAAGGATTACACTTTCATCCCAGACTTCAGCAACGATTAGCGAAGCTAAAGGCAGGGGCACAGAGAAAAGGAGTTTTAGCCGTTCAGCAGCTTCTTCTCAAAGCAGGAATCGATCCAATTGAAATGCAACATGATGCGGCAGGGATTCCTAGATTACCTTCTCAATATATTTCTATTTCGCATGCCAAAGGCTATGCTGCTATAGCATTGGGGAGTACTCCATTAGGAGTAGACATTGAACAGCTTCGCGATCAAGTGCAACGAATCACATCCAAGTTTGTGCATACTTCTGAAAACTTTGCCCAAACGACACCCGAATTGATTCAGTTATGGACTGCCAAGGAAGCAGTCTACAAAGCCCTAGAACTCCCGGGCATTCATTTGAGTCAACAACTATTGGTACATCCTTTTGAAAAGGGAACTGCTGAGGTGTGCCATCCCCAAAAAACACAATCATACGTACTATACTTTTTCGATTTTGATCAGCACAAGGCCACTGTGGCTCTTGAAAACACCTAGCCAATGCAACTTTCAGTAGAATTGACACTCACACCCCTCAAAGATGATTTTGAACCAGCCATCAAGGCTTTTATCAAGAAGCTGCGCAGTTCAGGCTTTACCGTTTTGGAAAACCCCCTTAGTACTCAGGTTTATGGCGACTATCAAGCCGTAATGAGCTTTTTGACCCAAGCGATTCAAGAAGTTTTTGAGCAGGAAGATGCGGTAGTCCTTCAAATAAAATTAATCAAAGGCGATCGTAGTAACTATGTCCCCAGTTTTTGAATTTTTTTTTGGCCCTTACTTCGACTACAGTTGGACAGACATCAGCATTGAGGCTATCGGTGTTTTGTTTGGCTTTTTGAGTGTTTGGTATTCCAAGCAAAATAAAATTGCAGTATTTCCCACAGGAATGCTTTCGACGGGTTTGTTTGTCTATCTGCTCTGGAAGGCGGGTTTGCTGGGAGACATGCTGATTAATGCCTATTATTTTATCATGAGTATTTTTGGTTGGTATTATTGGACACGCAGCCAGGGCCGAACCAGTTTACATCCAATCAGTACAACGACCTATAGGGAATGGAAAGGGGCAATTTTTTTGTTTATTGGGGCTCTTCTTTTTGTTTTTGCTGTTTATACCTATTGGGAGCGTTGGACGTCGTGGACAGCTTATGTTGACACCTTCACAACCGCATTGTTTTTTGTTGGAATGTGGTTGATGGCCAAGCGGAAAATTGAAAACTGGATTTTTTGGATTCTTGGCGATGTGATTTCGATTCCGCTTTATTTTTACAAGGGACTAACCCTTACAAGCATACAATTTGTGGGCTTCACTTTATTGGCTCTTTGGGGCTATCAATCATGGAAAAAATGGTATCACAATTCAGCAGCGACCTCCACCGCATAGTCCTCTATGGACCCGAATCTACAGGGAAAACAAGCTTGGCTAAAGCCTTAGCAGCCCATTTCCAGACGGAATGGGTACCAGAGTTTGCTCGTGCCTATTTACAAGAAAAGTGGGATCGTGAGAAGCTTCCTTGCAGCCTAGAAGATTTACCTCATATTGTGGCAGGGCAAATGAAGTCCGAAAACGAATGTCTTACTAACGCCCAGCACTGGTTGTTTTGTGACACCAATGCCTTGGTGACCCAAGTATGGTCTGAAACCCATTTTAAGGGCTATTGCGCTCCTGAAATTCTTTTGGCTGTGAAAACCTATCACTATGACTTCTATCTGCTGACACAACCCGATCTTCCATGGGTGAAAGACGATTTAAGAGACCGACCCGAAGCCCGAGAGCAGATGTATACTAGTTTTGAACAACAATTGATCCGCCGAAATCTTCCCTATGCTACAGTAAAGGGCAGGGGTGCAAAACGACTCGAAAATGCTTTGGAGATATTGCAGGATTGGAAAAACTCTTTGAGTTAGAACTTTTTTTTCTAGCTTTGTGCCATCTCAAAGGGGTGCCTTAATCGGCTGAGATTATACCCATTGAACCTGGGCAGGTAATGCTGCCAAGGGACATTTAACGCAATTTTTAACCAAGAATAACGACCCCTTTTATTCGAATCAAATTTATTCGAATGAAATTAGTTATACGCTATTTATTCCTAATTGGAATGCTGCCCTCCTTGGCGGCTCAAAACTCAGCAGTGCTTGACACTGTTGCCACTGTCTCCTTGGAAGAGGTAAAAGTATCCGGTCTCCGGGTAAATGAAAACACTCCCATGGCCTTTACCAATCTGACGCAAGAAGAGATTGCCTCCCGAAATTTGGGACAAGACATTCCGATCTTATTGAATTACCTTCCCGCCGTGGTCACTACCAGTGATGCAGGTAATGGTATTGGCTACACGGGTATCCGTGTACGGGGCGGTGATGCTCGTAGTGTGAATGTTACCATCAACGGCATTCCGTATAATGATGCGGAATCACAAGGTACTTTTTGGGTAGATCTGCCTGATTTTGCTTCGTCGGTTTCCAGTTTTCAATTGCAGCGAGGTGTGGGAACATCTACCAATGGAAACGCGGCCTTTGGTGCCAGTCTTAACTTACTCACACAAGCTGTGGCCAAAGAAGCAAAGGCACAGTGGTCACAGAGTGCAGGAAGTTTTAACACACTAAAAAACACACTGCAATTTTCTACGGGTCAATTCGCTAACGGCTTCGAAATTTCAGGGCGATTGGGTAAAATTGTCTCTGATGGCTA
>CALITN010000138.1 GCA_938041595.1 uncultured Flavobacteriaceae bacterium
CGATCAGCAGCAACAAGATTTGTTTGCACTTGTCAATAAGGTACAGCCCGGCTATTTTAGAGAACAAACCGCGGCTTTGGGAAATTACTACGGAATTTATGACCAAGGGACGCTGGTGGCCTGTTGCGGTGAACGCATGCAAATGAAAGGATTTACCGAGATCAGTGCCATTGTTACCCAACCTAAAAGTAGGGGTAAGGGCTATGCAAAACAACTTACCAAGCACACGACAGATTTCCTTTTTCAACAAAACAAAACCCCTTATTTACACGTATTGGAATCCAATGACAGAGCCATCGCATTGTATGAAAAATTAGGATTTCGCACCCGAAGAAAACTTACATTTTGGAGCATCGGTATCCATTCAGGAAGCAGCGTATAAATTCGGACTCAATTCAGTAGGAGGGAATATAAAATAAGGGGCGAACAATTGTCCTACTATAAATGGACAAAAACTGTCATCAAAACTTTTTTGAAACCAGCATTAAGACAAACGACATTACAGTTCTTGTCCAAGAATACTTGTCAATACGTATCCTTTGGGTAGCATTATCAAAATAAACCAACTTTTTGCGCTCCAATTTCACGTTTAACAATTTTTTTATAAAGTTAAACAATTATAATATAGTAAGCAAGTATTTTATGATTTTGTTGAATATTTTTCACCAAAACTACTGTCGTCTATGGGTTTTGAAAGCTTATCTAATGTATTGATCTCTACTCTGTTGCTTGTTTGTTGGTTGATTCATCGTATTTTTGAAGCAAAAATCAGAGCCTGTGGAAATTCTAAATCTCATCCTGCACACCATTTACAATACTGGGAATTGGTTCCTCAGAAGTATCCTTTTTCAGGTTCCTTGGTATTTGAACTACTTTTGGGGACTGGTTTTGATTTCTCTTCTTATTTGGAGTTTGGAGATTTATTTTCCTTGGCGCAAACAGCAGGGGGTTTTCCGCAAGGATTTCTTTCGAGACCTCGCCCATATGTTTTTTAATTTTTTTCTATTTGCAACGGCCGTCAGTGGCTTCTACGCGGGTTTTGAGTATGGGTTGGAGCGTTTGGGTTTCGAAAAAGAATCTTTTGCATGGGTCAATCTTCGCAGCCTTCCGCCTTTATTGCAATACCTCCTCTTCTTTGTAGCAATGGACTTTGTCCAGTGGCTAACACATCTGGCATTGCATAAAATTCCAGCCTTATGGCGTTTTCATCAGATCCATCACAGTGTCAAAGAAATGGGCTTTGCCGCCCACTTCCGATACCATTGGATGGAAAATATTCTATACAAACCCCTAAAAACGTTGATGCTGTTGCTTTTGGGGGGCTTGGAACCTACCCATGCCTATGCTGTACATTTTCTAGCCATCACCATCGGACATCTGAATCATGCCAATGTTCGGATCAGCTGGGGGCCGTTCAAATATCTTTTGAATAACCCCATTATGCACCTCTACCACCACGCCTATAACCTTCCTGCCGGGAAAATAGGGGTCAATTTTGGTATTAGTCTTAGCCTGTGGGACTATCTGTTTGGAACGCATTATGTGCCTGAAGTCAACGGCGATATCAAACTGGGCTTCCCGGGGGATACACAGATTGGCGATTCTTTTGTACAACAACAGCTACATGGCTTTTCAAAACAAAACCCTGACACCTAAAAAGCAGGCTCGGGTTTGTTAATTATTGTATGAATCCCTGAAGTGGGTTATCTTTAGTTAATGAAGAATCTTTTTACAGAGCATCCCAAACAAGTGGGAGAGGGTTATTTCCAACATTGTTGGTTTGCTGTAAAAACAGGAAGTAAACTAATGGTCTGGGGGATCATTGCAATAATTCACGGGATATTTCCTTTTTTGTTTATCACCTATGTTTCTGAGAAAATCAAGCAACTCTATCTGCAAATCAACAAACGCTAATCTGGGCAAACAACTTTATTGCGATGTAAACGGCAAACAACTCTAAAGAAACGCCCGGAACGGTTAACGATCCTGTTGGGAAACTTGGACCTTAGTGCCCAAAAAACTCTCCAAATGGGAATGTTTAGGGCTTTGTAGTTGTGATGTTCTGTGCTTTGTGAGATGGTTGTGTGTTCACTTGTTTCCATCTTGCCAAATACTTTACCCCTTGTAGCCATTTCTTTTGTAAATCCTAAACTACCAGCTACTCGATATAAAATAATAATCGATACTTAAGAACCCCTAACCAGAACATCCGTTCCCAAATGGCGTTCGTCTTTATTGGTATACCAGGCTCTTATTTTGGGAATTTTCATGCCTTGTATGTCTATTTCTTCAGAAAGCAGAATGTATTCTCCGTCGTTTTTGGCCTCATCATGGAAGAATTGGTAGTGTCGCAATTGATAACTCTTTGGGTCAAAATAAAAATACCACCGGTCTTTCCCTACTTCAGGATCGTAGTCCACTCGAAGACGGAGATAAACGGCACCGCGCCAGTTTACCTCTTGAACTTCGGGCTGCAATCGAGTTCCAGGGTCTTTTAGTTTCATGGGCAATCCATACAGATAGGCGTAATAGTCGCGCATTTGAGTGGTCCGTTTACAGTTCAGTCGGTAGGTCTCTCGCTGTTCTTCGGAAATATCCTGACTCCCATTCAGCCAATACGTACAGATCCCATTGGCCCATTCAGACACGGAAGTGGTACCCTCTTGGGTTACTGTACTTTTAAAATAACGCCGTGGGAAGTTCAATTCCAACTGGCTCATCCGTTTTCCCTTTTGGGGTGCGGTCATTTCTATGGCTAAAGTGCCTGAAAAAGTTGCCCAATGCCCTTCGGGATCATGGTAGGCGATACTCTTATCTAGAACCTCCATCGCTGTGGGCTGTTGTGCTAGGGTAAAAAAAGGAAAAACGCTCCATCCAAAAAGAAGAATTTGAAATGCTTTCATAGGTAAGATTATTTAGAGAATGATGGATAAAGATAGTATTCTTTTTAGGGATTAGGTCAGCTCTGTGGGAAGTCGTACTTTTGCCGCGAGCTGAATAAAACAGCCGCACTATTAAAGCAACACAGCATCCTTTCAACTTACAGGCACCACTTTGGGAGAATTACAATTTTTGTATTCCCAAACACAGTCATTGTGATTTGTAACAACATCCTATGAGAAAACCAAAAACAAGGGGCAAATCGCAAGAAAAAAATCCCAAAAGCTTTCGCGGCAAACGCACTGAAAAGAGAGAAAATTCGAAAAGCAATCGTTCTTTCCGTTCCCGCCCCAAACGAAAAGGAGGAAGTGGACGAAGCAGCGCAGGGAGTCGTTTTAAAAAGCAACAACTGGATCCCAATACGCTCATCAACAAAACCCTCACGCAAACCGAAAAGAAAGAAGTAGTGACGCGCTCCTTTGCTTCTTTACCACTTCATGCCAAATTACAATCGCGCTTAAAAGTCAAAAAGTTTGTCGACACCACTGAAATCCAAGACAAAACGATTGAGATGATTTTGGAAGGGGAAAATATCATGGGAATTGCCAATACCGGTACCGGGAAAACAGGGGCATTCCTAATCCCAATCATCGAACGCTTGCTCTACAACAAAAAGAAAAATAGAAGTATTGTTTTGGTCCCCACGCGAGAACTCGCACAGCAGGTCGAAACCGAATTTAAAAGCCTTACCAAAGGCCTTCAGATTTACTCCCATTGCTTGATTGGTGGGACGAATATCAACAAAGATGTGTCCAAGTTACGACGTGAAGCCCATATTATCATTGGAACACCTGGGCGAGTGAATGATATGCTGAACAGAAGAGCCCTTAAGCTTTTTGATACGACTAATTTAGTGCTTGATGAGTTTGATACTATGTTGGACATGGGCTTTCAGCAAGAAGTGCTTAAAATTGTAGATCAGATGCCCAATCGGCAGCAAACAATTTTATTTTCGGCCACTCAAACAGAAAAACAAAAAGCCATCATTCAAAACCTAATGCCGGAATACCAAAAGGTTCGTGTGTCCCAAGGGGAATCCAATACGGATAATATCTATCAAGATGTCATTCGAGTGGAAAATCCGGAAGAGAAAAATCAGATTTTACAGGAGCTACTGCGCCGAAAAGAATACCGCAAGGTGCTCATCTTTCTGGATACCAAACGACAAGTAACCCGCCTCTACCGACAGCTTAAAAAGAATGATTTTCGTGTAGACGAAATCCACGGGGACAAATCCCAAAACTATCGATCAAAAGCTATTCAAAACTTTAAATCTGGGAAGATTCAAGTAATGGTTGCTACGGATGTTGCTTCGCGAGGAATTGATATTGACAATATCTCGCTGGTAGTGAATTATCACATTCCGGGTTCGCGAGAAAGCTATGTACATAGAATCGGAAGAACTGGACGAGCAGGCAAGGAAGGTCATGCCATTACTTTTGTCCAAAAGAGTGGATCCCAATCCGCAAAACCAAGACAAAACAAACCGTCTTTATAAAAGATTGCCAAAGTGTTTTTCTTTAATGCCTAAGGGAGCTAAAAGCCCAATTCCCAGAAAATTGTATCTTTAAGCAACCCTAAATTAAATCCCATGAATTCGCAGTAGTCGCGGCACCCTCCTCTGTTCTCACGCTCCAATTTCTTTACATACAGTCAAAACAACTAAGGGTCCCAACAAAGGACCTTAAACCATTACTAACTATAATCCATTTAAAATGAAAAAATTACTGTTTTTTAGCTTGTCATTAGCTCTTATGAGCTGCCAAACCGCTTCTCCTGAACGCGAAATTGGCTATCACCCAAATAAAGACAAAGACGTTGTCAACACCGGATGGTATTTGGGAACTGATGCAGCTATCGATGTGGTTGTGGCCCTTGACAAAGTTTGGAAAGAACGTGACTTCGAAACGATGGCTACTTTCTTTGCCGATTCTGTTCGAATCACCACCAGCCGTGGGCAACGCTATTACACTGCAGAAGCTTTCTTTGCTCCTATGAAAGAAAGAAAAAACCCTAGCTTAAGTTGGGAACTAATGTCCATTCACTCGGTAGACATAAAACCCAATACGGGAGGCGAACATGTTATGGCACGATTCAAAAATACATGGAAAGATTCCCTTGGAAATGACAGAATATCCAATTCCTTTGAAAGTTATTATGTCGTAGACGGGAAAGTAGTATGGCTTGATCAATTTGCGCAGCGTCCCCTAAAAGAAAGTTCTGAATAGGAAAAACGAAACGTATGAAAAAAATCCTAGTGATTTTAATAAAAACTAATTTTACCATGAACCTGCCTAAACAACTTCTTCCTTTTTTGTCCTTGCTTTTGGGAATGCTCTGCTGGGCACAAAAGCCCCCTTTTGTAAATGCACTCGATCAATCAAAAGGGCGGTTGACTGGGGTTCAAATAGTCCAAGACCGCAGCCGGATGGACGCCCCTCCAAAGGTGATCGTAAGAGGTTACAATACGTGGAACAATAATGCGCCGCTTTATGTGATCGATGGGGTTCAAACCGAAGATCCCATGCTCTTTAATAGTATAAATCCTTATGATATTGAATCCGTTACAGCCCTAAAAGGTCCCAGTGCTTCTGTGTATGGAGCCCGAGGTGCCAATGGAGTCATCATCGTAAAAACGAAGGAAGCGGCTTATGCCTCAAAAAAAAACCGCAAGAAAAAAAAGAAGAGAAAAAAGAGATCCCAAAAAGCTAAGCAATAAGACTATGAGGAGCCCTTGCTTGGGGGGACACATTTCTAAAGTAAACCAAATCAAAATGAAAAAAGTGTTAGTTCCGGACAATTACTAACAAAGGTATCGTGTCATACGAAAGCAAGGCTCCTATATCATAGCATTACAAAGATAACTTCAGGAATGCTAAAGAACTGATAAAGAGACGTTAAAAAGCGTTAAATTAAAAACCCTCCTTAATGGAGGGTTTTTCTATTCTTAGT
>CALITN010000139.1 GCA_938041595.1 uncultured Flavobacteriaceae bacterium
AATATCGTCCATGTTCATGTTTCCGCCACGACCAAAACCACCGTTTTCAAAAGCAGCATGACCATATTGGTCATATTGAGCTTTTTTTTGAGGATCACTAAGAACCTCGTAGGCTTCGGCTGCCTTCTTAAAATTTGCCTCGGCTTCCTGATCGCCTGGGTTCTTGTCGGGATGGTATTTGATAGCTTGTTTCCGGTAGGCCTTTTTAATTTCGCCTGCCGAGGCCTCTTTTCCTATTCCAAGTACTTCGTAGAAATCTTGCTTCATATGCTGTTATTTGCCAACCACCACTTTAGGAAAGCGTATAATTTTGTCACCCAATTGGTAGCCTTTTTCAATCACATCAATAATGGCACCCTGATGCTCTGGAGAAGGGGCTGGAATCTGGGTAATGGCTTCGTGCATTTCAGCATCAAATTGGTCTCCAATAGTAATTTCCATCGGACTTAGCCCCTGCCCTTTGAGGATATCAATGAATTTATTTTGTATCAAGCGAAACCCTTCTGCTTCAGGACTTCCATCTTCTTCAGCTTGTTGTCCCAAGGCACGTTCAAAATCGTCAGCAACAGGGAGTAAGGCTTGAAGTACTTCTTGCCCTGCTGTTTTGAAAAGTTCTATTCGTTCTTTGGAAGTGCGCTTTTTATAGTTCTCAAATTCCGCAAACAAACGCAGGTATTTTTCTTTTTCCTGAGCTAGTTCTGCTGTTAATGTTTCCACTTTATCTTCCTCTTTTTTCTCCGTAGCTGCCACTTTAGACTTTTTTGCTTTTGGAGCTTTTTTGGAATCGACCTTTTTTTCAGCCATCTTATTATTTTTTTATGCCTACGCAAAAGTATTGCCAAAGAAACTATTTTGCCAAACTGTCACTTATTTTGTTGGATACAAGTTTTGGAGTGCCATTTCGAGGGTAGGATATTGAAATTGAAAACCCTGCTGCAGTAAAGCATCGGCTTTTACATATTGGCTCCCGAGGACTAGTGCACTGCGCTGACCCAAGACCAACCGTAGTAAAAAAGCCGGGATATTCGGAAGAAAAGTAGGCCTGTTCATACATCTCCCAAGGGTTTTTATCAGCTCATTTTGTGAAACAGGATTTGGAGCCACTGCGTTGTAAACGGCGGATTGCTCTTGGGTTAATGCAAAAACAAATAACCGAGCCAAATCAGAAAGGTGAATCCAAGACTGTCCCTGTTTGCCCGAACCAAAAGCGGCACCCATACCAAAATTAACTGGTAAAGCTAAGGTAGGTAAAACACCCCCTTTCCGAGATAAAACCAAACCTATTCGCAGTTTTAGTACCGTTGGTACATGATTTGAAAGTTCATTAACAGCAGTTTCCCACTGTGTCACAACGTCAGCAAGGAATCCAGTTCCTGGTGCTTCGCTTTCAGAATATTGAGTTGTCATAGAAGAGGGATAAATTCCAACAGCAGACGCTGCTACGACGGTCTTCAAAGCGTGTTTTTGCGTTTTAAGACTTTGTGCCAGTAGATGTGTACTATGCACCCGACTCTCAAGGATTTTTTTTCGATTAGAGGCCGTCCAAGGAATGGAAATGGACGTTCCTGCCAGATGGATTAGATGGGATACCCCTTGCCAGCAAGCAGGGTCTAATTCATTGTTTGCTGGGTTCCATAAAAATCCTTTAGCCTTCGGAATACGATCCAATTGATTGGCTCGAGTAGTCAGGAAGTGTATGGAGATATTTTCTTTTTGTAGTTGATGAATCAGCGCAGTCCCAACCAAACCCGTTGCGCCAGTAATTAGAACCTTCATTTGCTTAAACCATAATATAGTGAGAATGACGAAATACTATCATTGGCCTTCCTTCTGCCGATTGTACTTCTTATGCCTGTTGATTTCATTCGCTTTTTTTAGCAAAAATAATGCATTACAATTTGGTAGCCCTGAGCATTTCTCTTTTTCCGGGAGGTCCGGGAAGTCGTTCTACCTCGAGACCCAAAGACTGCAATGCCCGTCGCACACTCCCTTTGGCACAATAGCTTACCCAAACCCCGCCCTTTTTGAGTTTTGCTACTGCAATTTGCAGGGCTTTTTCTTCCCACATTTCCGATTGGGCGTGCGCGCCAAATGCATCATAAAAAATGAGATCAAACTCCGATTTGGATTGCCATTGAAAATAATCTTGTTGTTTTTTGAAACAATTAAAATATGCTGAAAATGGAAATTCTCGATTCCATGCATTTTGAAGTAGTTCAGCTCTTTCTTTCGTAGAGCCTAAGTGAGGAAAAAGAGCAGTATAGCCTAATTGTTCGTGTACCTCTGACGAAAGAGGGTCGTTTTCTATGCTTTCAAAATAGAGAGGAAGTGTGTGTTGCTGAGCAAAATCAGCAGCCAATAAAGCATTGAGTCCCGTTCCAAAACCCATCTCAAAGACATGGCACTCTGTAGCATGTGGATTGAATTCTTTCCAATGCTTTAATCCCTTTTCAATGTAAACATAGCGGGATTCTTGTAAAGCACCATGACGGGAATGATAGGTTTCTTTTAGATTCTCTAGCATCAAGGAAAATGTTCCGTCAGCTGTTTTTATACGTTTTTTCTCCGTCATAACAATCAGTCGTATACGAACCCTCTCTTTTGTAACATAAATATGGTTTTTTGTCATTTTCAATGACCCCCCAATTATGATGTCTAAGTCACAAGAGACAAACGCTCTTTGATTCTTGCCCTAGGGGCCGTTACCATCAATTCAAAGGCAAAACAAATACGATAAACAAATATATAGGGTCTGGCTGCAATTTTTTAGAAAAAAAACTACATTTGAATTATGAATTTGACAAAGAATCTTGTGGTCACTAAGACAAGCCAGTCTCGCTTGTCATCTGTAAATTTTGAGGAACTTTCATTTGGTGAGATTTTCACCGATCATATGTTCGTTTGTGACTTTAAAAATGGCTCTTGGCAAACACCTGAAATTCTTCCCTACCAAAACATATCTATGGCTCCTTCAGCCAGTGCCCTCCATTATGGACAAGCTGTTTTTGAAGGTATGAAGGCCTACAAAGATGATGCTGACCAATTGTGGTTGTTTCGTCCAGAACTAAATTTTGAGCGAATCAACAAGTCGTCAAAACGTCTGGGGATGCCCGAATTTCCCAAAGAA
>CALITN010000140.1 GCA_938041595.1 uncultured Flavobacteriaceae bacterium
ATTCCACGATCTAGAATACGAAAACCAATTAGTTTTTCCTCAGGAATAGTATTTTTTTGATCTTGAAGTGATTCGTAGGCCAAATTGCTAGGGTGTGGTTTGCTGATCCATCCCAAACCGGCAGCGTAAGGGTTGGTGGTATCATTAATCTCATGCCCGTAGAGGCAATATCCCATTTCGAGACGAAGCGTGTCTCGTGCTGCCAAACCAATCGGTTGAATTCCATCCGCAGCAGCTGTTTCTAGGACCTGTTCCCAAACGGATACTGCCGATGCATTTGGAAAATAGACCTCAATACCGCCAGCCCCTGTGTATCCTGTGGTTGCTATAATGGCGTTAGAAACCCCTGCAAATGACCCTTGTTTGACACCGTAAAATGGGAGTTCAGACAGATTTATATCTGTTAGTTTTTGCATAGCCGGAAGGCTTTTGGGACCTTGGATAGCCAGCAAACCTGTAGCTTCAGAGGCGTTATGGAGCTCAGCACCAATAGACTCATTTTCAGTTGCAATCCAAGACCAATCTTTTTCGATATTTGCGGCATTGACAACCAAAAAATAGGTGTTTTCCTCTAAGCGATAAACAATCAAATCATCTACTATGCCGCCTTCCCGATTGGGTAGATAGTTGTATTGTGCTTTACCTATGGGAAGTTTATCTACAGCATTGCTACAAACACGTTGCAGTAGATTTAGGGCTTTGGGTCCTTCCACATAGAATTCTCCCATATGGGAAACATCAAAAACACCCAAACCATTGCGAACGGCAAGGTGTTCATCTTTAACACCGGTATATTGTATCGGCATTTCAAAACCCCCAAAAGGGGCCATCTTGGCACCTAAGGCGATGTGTTTTTCAGTTAAAGCGGTTTTCATTGTCTGCATGGCCACAAAAATATTACATTTAATTTCGATTTAGTCAAAGCCTTTTGCTTTTATGGGATACATACAAAAATTTAAAAAGATTGTTTTTTTTCTGAGTATTTGCTGCACAGGAGTCTGGGCACAGTCAGAAATTACTTTCGAGGAATACCGTTCTAGGAGAGATCAACTGCGAGAATTGCTTCCTGAAAATGGAATCGCTGTTTTTTTTAGCGCGCCCATTCGGAACCGTTCCAACGACACCAATTATAACTACCACCCGGATCGAAACATACTTTATCTAACGGGATGGGAAGAGCCCCATACTGTTTTGTTAATTTATAAAAATCCACAACAGGACTCGCTGGGGAACTATTCAGAAGAGTTGTTTGTTCGCGATCGCGATGCTTATGAAGAACTCTGGAATGGAACGGTGGTGGGAGTGGCTCGTGCACAAGAATGGGGGATAGATCGAGTGCGGAATCGTAAAGACTTCTTGGAGCGTAAGGATGATTATGCCTCTTTTGACGCCTTGTTGCTTTATGAATTTCAAAATGATGTACGGAATTTAGCCAACGATCCCTTCGATTTGTATGCATTGCAAAAACACTTTAGACAACAAATCAATTATCCCAATGAGTTGAATGCAATCCGCTATGGGTTGTACCAAAAAGTTCGGCAGGTAACGGCAGAGGGAATCGTGTCATTACAAGCTGAAATTCGTCGGATGATACGTCTTGATCCGGGAATAGAGGAGGATGCTCTTTTACAAAACTTTTTAGCCATTCCGAAAGATGGCTCTCAGGATGAATTGAAAATACAATCGGCCTATTTGTTGCGAAACACCAATTTTGATGTGGAACAACTACCCAGGATAATGGGTCAGTTGCGGGAACAAAAAAGTGCTACAGAAATTGATCTACTAAAAAAAGCGATTGATATTTCTGTTATCGGTCAAATAGAAGTGATGAAAGCCATGCACCCCGAGATGAGTGAGCGCGAGATTCAGGGAATTCATGAATTTGTCTATAAAAAATACGGAGCGGCTGATGTAGGATACCCCTCCATCGTTGGAGCTGGAAAAAACGGCTGTGTGCTCCACTATAGTCATAATGAATTGGAACAAGTCAACAATCAGCTGGTATTAATGGATTTGGGAGCAGAATATAAAGGCTATACAGCGGATGTTACCCGAACGATTCCAGCCAATGGACGCTTTACGCTTGCCCAACGAGAACTATATGAAGTGGTCTACCAAGCTCAAGAAGCAGCTATTGCTGTGGCTCAGGTAGGTGCACCTTTTTCGGAAATTACGCGGGTAGCGTATGCAGAAGTTACCAAAGGACTGATCGCGCTCGGACTTATTGAGGGCGCGGATGAATTAAGCCGGTATTTACCTCATGGCGTGACACATCATATTGGTTTGGATGTTCATGATCCTGGGGCTTATGAGCAGCTAGAACCGAATATGATTATTACTGTTGAGCCGGGAATCTATATTCCCAAGGGAAGCCCTTGTGATTCGAAATGGTGGGAAATCGGAATTCGAATCGAAGATGATATTCTAATTACGACAAAAGGACCAGTAAATCTATCCGAAAAGGCACCGCGCCATTGGAAGTCTATTGAAGCAATGATGCAGGAAGACAGTATTTTGAGTGACTGGAAATTACCGGAGTTGGAAAATTAATCGTT
>CALITN010000141.1 GCA_938041595.1 uncultured Flavobacteriaceae bacterium
ATCGGTTTGATCTTCAATCAAAAACTTGATAGTGAACGACTCAAAAAAATATTTGGATGGTTTGTCCTTCTCATGGGGATCGCTATTCTTTTTAAAGAAATAGTATTGTAATTTTAAAATTTGTATCCAATAGCTTGAAGATGAAAATAGAACAGATTTATACCGGTTGTTTGGCCCAAGGTGCCTATTATATCGAAAGTCAAGGCGAAGCGGCCATTATCGACCCGCTTCGGGAAACAGAACCCTATTTGAAAAAAGCCGCTGACGATCAAGCTACGATCAAATATATTTTTGAAACCCATTTCCATGCAGACTTTGTAAGCGGTCACCTCTCCCTTTCCAAAAAAACAGGCGCCCCTATTGTATATGGGCCCAATGCCAAGCCTGATTTTGATGTGATTGTAGCCCAAGATGGACAAGAATTTACCATTGGAGAATATACCCTCAAAGCGCTTCATACCCCTGGACATACCCTAGAAAGTACCACTTACTTGCTCATAGATTCCAACGGGAAAAACCATGCTATTTTCAGTGGAGATACGCTCTTTCTAGGAGATGTGGGGCGTCCCGATTTAGCACAAAAAGGAAGTCTTACACAAGAAGATTTGGCTGGAATGTTGTACGACAGCTTACGCAATAAAATATTGCCTTTGGAGGACGAGGTCATTGTTTACCCTGCTCACGGTGCTGGTTCTGCCTGTGGGAAAAATATGATGAAGGAAACCGTGGATACACTTGGCAATCAAAAAAAGGTCAATTACGCGCTTCGCGCAGACATGACCAAGTCAGAATTTATTGCCGAAGTTACCGAAGGACTCCTCCCCCCTCCAGCATACTTTCCACTAAATGTCAAATTGAACAAGTCAGGCTATGAAGATCTTGACCAAGTGATCCGTCGAGGCACGCATGCATTGGATCCCAAAGCCTTTGAAGAAAGTGCCAATCAGCACGGTGCATTGGTGCTGGATGTTCGCCACCAAGATGAATTTGTTCAGGGGCATATTCCGCAATCTATTTTTATCGGTATTGATGGAAGTTTTGCGCCTTGGGTCGGAGCCTTGATTCAAGACCTACAGCAACCGCTGCTGTTGGTTTGCCCTGAAGGTCGCGAAGAAGAAACCATCACGCGCCTTGCTCGTGTTGGCTTTGATCAAACCATTGGTTATCTTAATGGAAGCTTTGCCGCTTGGAAACAAGCTGGGAACAATTTTGACACCCTTAGTAGTGTCAGTGCCAATACCTTTGCTCACGCCCTTACTAAAGAGAAAATTCCCGTCTTTGATGTTCGCAAAGACGGAGAATATCGCTCGGAACATTTGGAGAATGCCCATCATGCTCCCCTGGATTTTATTAACCAACACTTGGGTGTTTTCCCTACAAAAGGTGTTTTCTATTTGCATTGTGCCGGCGGCTACCGATCGGTCATTGCCGGATCGATCCTAAAAAAAAGAGGCATCCATAATATAATCAATGTAGAAGGGGGTTTTAAGGCCATCAAGGAAACCAACCTCCCCATATCTGATTTCATCTGTCCTTCCACTTTTTAACATCACATTATGATTGATTTTTTATCGCAACCATGGCCTTGGTTTGTCAGTGGGCCATTGATCGCTATGGTACTGTTACTTCTGCTCTGGACAGGAAAAACCTTTGGAATGTCTTCCAATCTCCGAACCTTGTGTTCAGCTCTCGGAGCAGGGCAACAACTCCCCTTCTTTGATTTTGACTGGAAAAAACAACAATGGAATTTGCTCGTTGCCCTTGGAGCGATTCTAGGAGGCTTTCTTGCCGCGCATTATTTAAATGATGGAACACCAATGCTATTGAATCCAAAAACCGTTGCACAACTTCAAACGCTCGGTATTCAAGACGCAGGAACAGCCTACTTACCCAATGCTCTTTTTGGTTGGGAACATTGGACCGAACCCAAAGTTCTGGGAATGCTCGTCTTGGGCGGCTTTTTCGTTGGTTTTGGAACACGCTATGCTGGGGGATGTACTTCCGGTCATGCCATTACAGGACTAAGCAATCTTCAACTTCCCTCTTTAATTGCAGTTATTGGTTTTTTTATAGGGGGGCTTTTTATCAATCATTTCATTTTACCTTTTTTACTATGATTCGCGTGTTTGTATTTTTAGGGATCGGCTTATTTTTTGGTGTCACGCTATTTAAATCAGAAGCTGCATCGTGGTTTCGTATCTATGAAATGTTTCAATTTCAATCTTTCCATATGTATGGAATTATTGGTTCGGCCTTGCTTTTTGGTATGCTCTTTACCTTTTTACTCAAACGATTTAACGCCAAATCTCTTTTGGATGGGCAGCCTTTAAACATGGCTGATAAGGATAAATCATGGAAACGGTACTTATATGGAGGCACCCTATTCGGTATTGGATGGGCTCTAACGGGTGCCTGCCCTGGCCCCTTATTCGTGCTTGTTGGAGCTGGTTTTATGCCTGTTTTTGTGGTTATAGCAGCCGCTATATTGGGAACCTACGCATACGGTGCCCTTCGTTCCAAGCTCCCTCATTAGGAAATATTTTCTTGTTAATAGACACGATTGCGACCGATTTATCGTTCTAATACCAAAGGATGAACGGTGCCAAAAACCAAGCTAATTTTGATCCTGTTTTTACTTCTCCCTTGCGCTGGTTTTGCGCAAGGGGATGACAACCTTTTGTTGCAGTATAATAAGGGGCCTTCAGATGCCTCACTATATTATCGCTGGAATGTCTCCATTCATGGATTAGGGGTTCGGATGAACACTCCCTTAGACTTTACCCGACCTCGTCTAAGCTGGGGAGCCGGTTTTTTGGTACAACGAAAAAGTAATAAAACCTTTGCCTTTGCCACAGGCGTTTCCTTTCTCAATATACACTACCGCTATCAACGAGAAGATCTTGACACCAAAGATTTTTTAGCCTATTGGCGCATTCCTGTGTTGCTTCGCGTAAGTCCTAATGATCGATTGATTTTTGAAATAGGCCCTACCTACAATCTGCTCAACAAAGCAGAAAACAGTCAAATTGTACGCTACACTTCAGAAAATCGCCCTCCCTTTGTCATAACCACAGGACATTACAGCTATGCTAAGGGCCATTTTAAAGATGCATTTGGAGTAGTAACGGCTATTTCTTATCGCTTCTGGAAAAGTTTTTCAGTACGTCTTGAATACACACAAATCAAAACTGTTGATGATCCATTCACCGATCAATCCAATACCTTTCGAGGTGTTAATTTGGGACTGGAATGGAGTTTGTTTAATCCTTCAAAACCAAGCAAATATGCAATCCGTTAAAAAAGCAAGCCTTTCCGACCTAGACGCATTAGCTCCCCTTTTTGATGCCTATAGAGTTTTTTATGGGAAATATTCAGATATAGCATCTTCTACTGCTTTTCTTAAATCAAGACTTGAACTAAATGAATCCATTATTTACGTAGCCTTTTGGGGCACCAAAGCGGTTGGATTTACCCAATTATACCCGCTTTTTTCATCTACGCGTCTGCAACGTCTCTGGTTACTAAACGACCTGTTTGTTACTTCAGAATACCGACAAAAGGGATTGGCAAGCCTTTTGATCGAAAAAGCACAGTTGCTTAGCCAAGAAACGGAAGCTAGCGGGCTTCTTCTGGAAACAGAAAAGTCAAACCTTCCAGCCAACCAATTGTATCCACAATTAGGATTTGAGCGAGATGATCAACATCATTATTACTTCTGGGAAACGCCTACTGCTTTGTTGTAATTTCCAAAACTCCATTAGCCGCTTCCGCACCATACTTTTCAGACGCTGCAAGGCCTTTCAAGAGTTGAATCGTTTCGATGCTGTCGGGCTGAATTTCCGAAATGGAAAATCCTTTGGCTGCTTTTTGCCCATCAATAATTATCAATGGGGCCGTAGCGCCCCATTTTGATGTCAGTACCTTAATTGTGGCATCGCCATCCTTTGCCGTCCAGTGACCCATGGAAACATCAGAAACTGTGGTAGATTTGATCAAAATCGTTGTACTGTTTAGGCTATCATTTTGTGAACTGGAAAAGACATCGAAGGTCTTATTCCCGTCCTCACCAAAAAAAAGAAGCTCATGCTCAGCGTCATCCAGTTCGATGGTTTTTCCCATGGGAAACATTGTTTGAGTTGTTTCTTTTAGGCTGTCATTTCCCATTTTTTTGGGTTTGCTTTGATACAGATTAATGGTAATACAGGATTGTAGAAGCCATAGAAGTAGCAGGTAAGATAGTTTGTGTTTCATGGGTAAGTGGTTTAAGTAAAGCTAAAAAAATTTACTTATACTAATATTTAGATAGCGGTGACGCGGATGGCGCTGTAGAGGGGTGTCTTTACTTGCAGAAAAAAATGTTCCTTGTAGCTTCCAATCCTGATTATGCCATACGGCCCCTAATTCCCAGAGATTTCTGGCTCTGTTTGGAACCAAAGTAAAAAGACTATTATCATTAAATACACTTCCCTCCAATGGAAAATCATGAAGAAGATATTGCTGTTTCCAGCCAAGATAGACCCCCCAGCCTTTTTGATATCTGAGTAAGGGGCTAAAGTGAAAAGGCATTTTCGCGGTGGTTCCCAAAATCAACCCTAAGCGGGCGGCTCCTTTGGTTTGGTGAGTAGAGAGCGCAGCGCTAAGGTCAGGAACAAAGGCTAGGTTTTTACCCAACGAAAAGGTTCGAAAATAAGCTCCCCTAATTCCCCAATGCAATTCTTGAGGCATTGCAGCCGTCCAACTCAAAGGCCGCAGTTGTAGGACCCACTCGTGATAGAGGTTTTGCATAGGCTCTGCCAAGGACGCGGCTCCAGAGATTCCTAATTCTGCCGCATACTGATAGCCCTGCCGATCGAGCTGAACTTTTTCTTTCTGATACCGCACAAAAAGATAGCCACTAAAAGGATAGTCTAAAGCTTCAATTTCTGTAGCATAGCGCTTTTTAGGCGTGTAAATTAGCTGTCCAAGTTCTACTTTTGAAAAAAGTCGCTCTGCTGAAGAACTGTCTTTTTTTATTTGCTTTCCATAACTGATGAATATCCCACTGGAATAGTAATAATCGGTAGCAAAATACAGGTCATTATCAACACTCAGGCTGAAGTGTGACTGCCCAAAAAGGGGCGCTATTGATAAGAGGCAACAAAAAGCGAAAATACCCTTTACTACCCCCATACACTAGCGGTACTGGGACCGGGGTTTAAGAACTAGGAGAGGCACCGAGCAATAAAATTCGCGTTTGTATACAAAAGATGTTTTCCACAGCTTTTCAAAGAACCCTTGCTCGCGTTTGATAACAGCAAGCATATCGGGTTGGTTGCTTTGGAAATGTTCCAATACCCCTTGATAGGTCGTAGCGTTAGCGGTAATTGTAGGCTGAGGAACTAAAGCCGCCATGGCGTCATCCAGTTCTAAATCCGCTCGTTTGTGTCCGGGTGTTTTTACCAGCAAGCCATTGATGGTAGTGTCAAATTTTTCTTTTAGCAATTGTAAGGGTTGCAATGTTTTTGGATTTTGAACCTGTCCTTTTTTAAATGCCCAAAGGAGTCGTTTGGGAGGTTTAAAACTTACTTCAATCGGCGCAACCATGACAGGGATTTCCGTTTGTTTGATTAAACTCCCTGCTACTTTTCCTAAAAACACATCGTCCGAAATATCATTGTTCTGTGGGGCTACCACGATCATATCTAAATGAACCTTGCGGTCTAAAGCACGAACAGCGCTCAGCAAATCTCCGTTTTGAGCGACATATTGAATATCAAAACCTTTGCGATCCACTTGCTGGATCACTTCCTTTATTCGACTGAGCGTGTTTTCTTTGATAATCCCTTTGACATTCATTATACTCGTTGTAGGAATCGCTGAAGGATACGCATCGACTACATACAGTGCGCTGCCGTAATGTTCAGCCATGTCAATGGCATACTGTAGGGTTTTTGAAACTTCAGGGGTGATCCCTATGGGTACAAGGATATTTTTCATTTGGAAGTTTTTTCAAAGGTACGGACTTTTGGCACATTATATTTTACTTAACAAAAAAATACCCCCCCTTTCAAGAGCTCTCATGCAGCTTATATTACGCTGATTCAAAGTATTTTAAACTGTGAGTGAAATAGCTATTAATCCTCTATACGGGCCTTGTCAAGCCCTAATCGAACCGCTCTTTTTCCCCTGCACAACGATTGGAGCGTCAAGAATCCTTAATTTTGTTTTATGGAAGGAACCCTAAGCATAGAAATCCAAAACCAGATTGCTCATTTGACCTTTGGGCATTCTGCGGCCAATTCATTAACCCCAGAGATGCTTTCGGACTTTTGTGACTTAATTCGTGAGGCCGATGCCAATCCGGAAGTCAAGGTGATTGTTGTACAAAGCGAAGGAGATCGTGCCTTTTGTGCCGGTGCTTCATTGCAAGCCTTGCAGCAAGTAGATAGCCTGGAATCGGGTAAGGACTTTTTTATGGGCTTTGCCAACCTCATCAATAGCATTCGTTGCTGTTCTAAATTTATCATCGCTCGAGTTCAGGGCAAAGTGGTTGGTGGGGGTATTGGATTGGTTGCGGCCTGTGACTATGCTATTGCAACCGAAGCCGCCGCCATTCGCTTGTCGGAACTCTCCATTGGTATTGGGCCTTATGTGATTGAACCCGCGGTGAGTCGAAAAATCGGCAAGACTGCTTTTAACCAACTCTCCCTCGATAGTGCTCAATGGCGCTCCTCTACATGGGCGCACACCCAAGGCTTGTATGCAGAGCTCTGTGCGGATTTTTCAACCTTAGACACTAGCGTTAATGCCTTGGCGCAACGCTTGGCCAGCTATGGAAGTCAAGCCCTACAACAATTGAATACCCTGCATTGGAACGATACCAAACATTGGGAAGAATTGCTTGCCAAAAATGCTGCAATCACTGGAAAACTTGCCCTTTCGGAACATTGTCAAAACATTCTAAAAAACCTCCATGGCTAAAATTCGCATCACTAAAGAGTTTACTTTCGAAACCGGGCATGCGCTCTATGGCTACGATGGACTGTGTAAAAACGTCCACGGTCATTCCTATAAGTTAAATGTCACCCTTATCGGTACTCCAAGAGAAGAGCCCGGGCATGTCAAGAATGGAATGCTCATTGATTTTTCCGATCTCAAAAAGATCGTCAAGCGCGAAATCGTAGAGGTATTTGATCATGCCACTGTACTGAATGTCAGTACTCCCCACAAACGCCTGGCTGATGAGATGGAAGCTACAGGACATAAGATTGTGCGGGTCAACTACCAGCCAACCTGTGAATTACTGTTGGTTGATTTTGCTGAAAAGATCAAAGATTTACTCCCTGATGGGGTGACTCTTTTCAGTTTAATGCTTCGAGAAACAGGGACCGCCTTTGCCGAATGGTTTGCCGCCGATAATTAGAATCCAAGGTCATCAAGGTCTTCTTCTTCGCTTTTGATTTGCTGCTTGCGTTCTTCGGCTAAGGCTTCGCAATCCAATGGAATGGTCAATACCTCTGGTTCCAAAAACGCTTCTTTAGAAATGCCCAATGCTTCGTTCTCATAAGCGCCTTTCATATACAAGCCCCAGATCGGCAATGCCATGGTCGCTCCTTGACCAAAGCCAATTTCTTCAAAATGAATAGACCGGTCTTCACCTCCAACCCATACACCAGTCACCAGATTCGGCACCATCCCCATAAACCATCCATCACTTTGGTTCTGCGTGGTTCCTGTTTTTCCCGCAATGGGATTTTCAAAAATATAAGGATAGCCTGTAATCACGTTTTGGTAGATATAATTCGTTTTTTCCAGTCCTGCATGGCGCAATCGTGCCCCAGAACCCGCTTCTGTCACGCCTTGCATAAGGTTGACCGTTACATACGCCGCCTCAGCACTAAGCACATCTCGGGTTTGCGGTACAACTTCATAGACTGCCATTCCATTTTTATCTTCAATGCGTGTGACCATGGTTGGTTTTACATAGATTCCTTGGTTGGCAAAAGTGCCATAGGCACCCACCATTTCAAATAAGCTAATATCCGGAGTCCCCAAGGCAATTGTAGGCACAGCGGGCAAACGCGAACTGATTCCCATTTTCCGTGCCAAATTGATAATCGGGCGCGGTCCTACCTTATCCATCAAACGAGCTGAAATAGTGTTAACAGAATTTGCCAAGGCATTCTTTAGGGTTCGGGTTCGGCCGTAGCGATCTCCCGAATTCTTGGGACACCAGGCCTCATCATTTCCGTGTTTAAAAGGCTCTACGCAATACAATGCATCGGGTAAAGAATCGCAAGGGGAGAGTTTTAACTGATCGATTGCTGTGGCGTACAAAAACGGTTTAAAGGTCGAGCCTATTTGACGACGCCCCTGTTTCACTTGATCGTATTGGAAGTGCTTGTAGTTATAGCCGCCGACCCATGCTTTAACATGGCCCGTTTGGGGCTCCATTGACATCAACGAAGCACGAAGGAAATGTTTGTAGTAACGAATGGAGTCCAAAGGTGTCATCAAGGTATCGACCTCTCCTTTCCAGCTAAAGACTTCCATATCTACTGGCTTTTGAAAGTCTTCCCAGATTTTATCTTCTTCCCATCCCGCCACACGACGCTTACGCCAGCGTTCGGAACGGCGAGCGGTGTACATCAATAGCGTATCCACCTGCCCTTCCCGCAAATCCAAAAAAGGCGCTGTAGGGTTTAGTTCCTCCGTATTTTGGATAAAAAATTCTCGCTGCAAGTTTTTCATATGGGCACTCACCGCAGCTTCGCCAATGGCTTGCAAGCGCGAATCGATGGTGGTATAAATTTTCAGTCCGTCTCCGTAGAGGTTGTACTTTTCCCCATCGGGTTTGCGATTGTTGGCAATCCAATCGTCCATAAATTCTTTGAGATAGGCGCGGAAATAAGTGGCCAATCCCTCTCGATGGGACTGGGGTGTAAAGCGAATTTCTAAAGGCAGCGCTTGTAGCGAATCCCGATCGGCCGAATCAATAAAATCGTTGCGGATCATTTGATCCAGCACCACATTTCGACGGGCTTTGACCCGATCCGGTCGACGAATTGGGTTGTATAGAGACGAATTTTTAAGCATTCCCACTAGCATGGCACACTCTTGCAAATTGAGTTCCTGAGGGGTTTTATCAAAATAGATGCGTGCCGCCGATTGCACCCCATCGGCATTGTATCCAAAATCATAGATGTTAAGATACATGGCAATCAATTCGTTTTTGGTATAGCGGCGTTCCAACTGAACGGACAACACCCATTCTTTGATCTTTTGGAGAATGGCTTCTTTTTTGTTTTGGGAACGAACGCCAACAAACAACTGCCGCGCTAACTGCTGGGTAATGGTACTGGCGCCCCCTTTTTTTCCTAAGTAAAAAACCGCGCGGAGGGTACCTCGCCAATCAATCCCAGAATGGCTGTAAAAACGCTCGTCTTCGGTGGCAATCAAAGCCGTTACCAAGTCCTTGGGAAGTTCTTTAAAGCTGATCGGGGTCCGGTTGTCTCGCAGATAGTATTTTCCTAGTTCCACCCCATCGGCAGAAATGATCTGGGTGGCCAAATTGGTGTCTGGGTTTTCCAACTGCTTCAGTTCTGGCATGGGGCCAAAGCCACCCAATGCCGCGGTGCCAAATAGTCCAACGGCAATCAAAACCCCCAAAAAGAAAAGCCCCCAATAGATTTTTAACGGGAGGGCAAACTCCCGAATACGGGCAGTAAATTGATTCCATTTGAGCTTTAATGACGATTGCTTTTTCATCGGTCTAATGTTTTCAGTAGTAAATCTGGAAACCTCACTTTGTTTCTCCCGCGATGATTTCTGTTTTCGTGGACTCGTTTCATTGTATTTTAGGTACTAAAGAATAGCCCACACTAACGATTCCTGGCAACACCTTATAGCCTTGTACGGCCCCTTGTGCGCGTTGGGCTTGTTCAATTTCAATTTGATACGGAAGACTGTCTATCAACCGAATGTTTTCTCGCCAATAGAGTTTGCTTTCTTTGACCTCAGCAAAACCCGTCCCCAGCCATTTCCCCGTAGGATCGGCCATGGAATATTCCAAAGTGTCCGTGTGCAAAACCAGGCTGTCAGAACGCAAGCGTGCAATCAGAAAAATATTGGCATAGGGGTAATTATTGTCATTGCGAAGGTGAAGAAAAAGATCGTAGTCTTGGCTGGCTCGCGCTGGTATTTCAAAAGTGGCCACGGCATCCCATCCGGAACCAAAGTCTTGATCGGCTCGGAGATTTTGAGACCCCTCACAGGCGCCCAACAAAAGAATTCCAATAAGGCATAACCACCTAGTCATTGGCACGAGGACTGCGTCGGCGGTTGCGATTTCGGTTGCGATTCCGACTGTTAGAACGTTTTTTGTTTCGGTTTTTTGGAGTATCAAAACGGCTGAGACTATCTTGTCCCACCACATTTTCAAAAGCGACAGCTTTGACCTCTGTTTTGGGATCTTCGCTATAATCTTCCAATGCAGCCACGGTTTCTCCTTTGCGGTTTTTGGCAATGATCTCTTGAGCGGCTTCGGCGCTCAATTCATGCCAATGCATCCAGTCGTCTTTGTAGGTGTACCAAAGTTTTCCCTTGAAAATGTCCATCTTTTGACAGAGAGCAATTCCTTTATCGGTTTTTAACTTGGTATCCATCCGAGGAAAATCCTTTAGCGCAGATCGATAGGCGTCCAGTTCAAAATTCAAGCAGCACTTTAATTTACCACACTGACCCGAGAGTTTTTGGGGGTTTAACGACAATTGTTGGTAGCGAGCAGCGGCGGTGGAAACGGAGCGAAAATCAGTTAGCCAAGTCGAACAGCACAACTCGCGGCCACAAGACCCGATCCCTCCCAAACGAGAGGCTTCGAAGCGCAGTCCAATCTGACGCATTTCGATGCGAATCCCAAAGGCCTTGGCCATGTCTTTAATCAACTGGCGAAAATCCACTCGTTGCTCGGCCGTATAATAAAAGGTTGCTTTTTTGCCATCCCCTTGAAACTCCACATCGGAAAGTTTCATTTGCAGGTTGAGTCGCAAGGCCAATTCACGAGCGCGTTTTTGAACCTCTTCCTCCTTATTCCGTGCGGCTTGCCACACTTCTAGGTCTCGCGTGGTTGCCTTTCGTTTGATGCTTAGAATTTCGTCGCTGTCCATTGCCACTTTTTTCTTTTTCATCTGAAACCGCACCAATTCTCCTGTCAGCGTTACTCGACCCACATCATGTCCCGATTGAGAAACGTCGGTCACCACGGCCTCCCCAATGGAAGGACGAAGGTCTTCTGAAAAACGATAAAAGCCTTTGCGAGAATTCTTAAACCGCACCTCCGCAATTCGAAAGGGTTCTTGCCCGGCGGGCAGCACCATGTTTTCGAGCCAGTTGTGCACCGTGAGTTTGTTGCAGCTGTCCGTTCCGCAGGTGCCATTGGACTGGCAACCCCTTGGGGTGCCGTTGGCAGTGGAACAATTAGAACAACTCATAAGGGAGCGGGTTTAAGGGTAAAGATACGGCATATTCTGGCAGTGAAACGACCCGATTTTCTTAATTTATTGTTTAAATTTTAAAACCTCAGAACGGCCTTTTTTAAAGATTTTATTGCTGTTGTGGGTCCCGCGTCGGCGTTTGCGTTGTTCTGCTTCGGGCAGATTGACAATTTCTTGACACGCATCGGAACAACAACTTTGGGTTTTTGCCTGACAGGATTCACACTGAATAAAGAGCAGATGACAGGCTTGGTTGGCACAGTTTACATGCGTATCACAGGCTGCACCACATTGGTGGCACTGAGCAATCACATCTTCTGAGATGCGCTCCCCACGGCGTTCGTCAAAGACAAAGTTTTTGCCTTTAAACTTGTTATCCAAACCTTGGGCTTTGACCTGACGAGCATATTCAATAATTCCTCCTTCCAATTGATACACCTTTTGAAATCCTTTGTGCTTGAAATAGGCCGAAGCCTTTTCACAGCGAATTCCTCCGGTACAATACATCAGCAGGTTTTTGTCTTCTTTGTGCTCCGAGAGGTCTTCCTCAATGATGGGTAAGGATTCCCGAAAAGTGTCCACATCGGGGGTAATGGCTCCTTCAAAATGACCAATCTCACTTTCGTAGTGATTGCGCATATCCACACAGACAGTGTTGGGGTCATTCAAAAGCTGATTGAAATCGTGGGCATTGACATGTACCCCTTTGTTGGTCACATCAAAACTGGCATCCTCCAAGCCATCGGCTACGATTTTGTCTCGCACCTTAATGGTTAATTTTAAAAACGATGCATTGTCTTGCTCTACGGCAATGTTCAGTCGGACTCCTTTTAGAAAATCAATGTCGTCCAAAAAAGTTTTAAACGCATCAAAACGCGGTGCTGGAACTGACAGTTGGGCATTGATGCCTTCCTGAGCTACATAGATTCGACCCAAAACATCCAGGTCGTTCCAATGCACAAATAAGTAATCTCTAAAAATTTTTGGATTGTCGATTTGGTGGTACTGATAGAACGAAAGCGTCAAGCGTTCGGTTCCGGCTTGCGCAATAAGTTCACGGCGTTCTTCAGCACTTAGTTTGTTGTACAGTTGCATGCTATAAACGGTTTAAGTGATGGGGTAAAGGTAGGGAAAATCTAAGGCTTCTTTTTATTCTCTACAAAACCCCCTAACAAGGCGGCAACCCCACTTAAAAACAATAACGGGCGAAGGTGAATTGGCGAATCCATACAATACGCAATCAGACACCATAAAGTCACAAAAACCGACGTTGCAATAATCGCTCTTCGCGCATTGAAACGCATCCTATATAACGGCTTAAAACCTATTATGCTTCCATAGACAAGCCCCGCAACCAAAGCCGATAACCAATTAACCGCTTCGTGGTAGATCCAATCCAGTCCCGCGCTTAAATAGGCAAAAATGACCCCGTTGAAAATAGCATTGACAAAAGAAAATGTAAAATATGTCTTTTTATCTCCCATCGGAATAGCAAATAATTAATACTGCTCCAAAAGGTATTTGATCAAGTCGGTAGTGGTTACAATTCCTAACAGTTTATTTTTATCATCTACTACTGGCAAGGCATGAAATTCTGCATTAAGAAAGATTTCTGCGGCAGCTTTGATTGTGGCCGATTCGGAAATACACTTCGGATCACGAACCATGATCTGTTCCAGGGTAAACATTGAATATACCGAGGTGTCTACCGTAAAATCGGTCGGGTCATAACTATCCACAAAGCTAATTCGTGCCAGATCCGTCATGCTTAAAATTCCTATAATTTTTGCTCCGGAAACCACCGGAAGGTGCCGTACACGATGCTCTTTAAACAGTTTTTCGGCTTTACTGAGGCCGTCGTTAAGGTGCAAGACCACTGGGTTGGAGGTCATAATATGCTGAACCGATTCGCGTTGTTTCATGGCTGTATGATTTAAGGGTGATTTTAAAATTATACAACCTTTGGAGCAATAGTTATGGGAGAATACCCACTTTTTTGTAGCGCTTTTTTATTCCCCCTTTTTATAAAGAAAACAAGCCTCTTTTAAAAAATACCCCCCTTAATAAAACCAGATGGAGTTATGTAGGAAATTGACTACAGATGCGGTTGTTAGGGTCAATCTCTGGGATTAGATCAAATATCATACTCTTCAGGGGGATCAAATACTCAGCTCTTTTGGGTTAAAACACTGCACATAAAATGATCTCCCGCCTGTACTCTGAACTGAAAACAGATTCGAAGTGTGTTAGGACTCTAACAGAATCATTTACAACGAGGCGCGAAGTTCCTATAAGTAGCTCGAGAAAATACCTGCCCCTTACTACTAAAAATCCTACTCCCCCAAATGCTGTTCTTGGGCGCCGACCAATAAAAGTTGGGTCTGTCGACCGTGGATATAGCGAAAGCCTTCCCTCCCCCAAAAGCCAGGTTCTTCCAGCATGACCCGAATG
>CALITN010000142.1 GCA_938041595.1 uncultured Flavobacteriaceae bacterium
ACTGCTTTTTCGAAAGCATTTTCTATATCGCTTAATGTTACAGCAACTTGTTTTTCGGCAAGAAACTTATAAATCAATAATCGCATTGCTGTAACTCTAATATTTTTTGAGTCTAAAAAATGCCCTCAATGTAAGGATGGAGTAATTGAAGAGGATGATAGTGATTTTGTAATAATGGCAGATTAGATTTAAAAAGATGGTGTGCCGCTGTCCCGTGCCCCCAAGGCTTAGGGATCAGCGGCACATGTAACCCTATTATTTTATAATCTCCATCAAAACATATACATTGCAATAACTATTGAGATTTTGTAAATGATCCTAATGGTTATTATTCTTTGACAGGACTTGTGTGCAAATAGTGTGCAAGAAGAAAAAACCCCCCACCGGAGTGAAGGGCTTAAGTTGTTTGTTAAGTATTGTGTAGTGTAGCGGTTACACTTGCTCCTCCTCTTGGGCTCGAACCAAGGACCCTCTGATTAACAGTCAGATGCTCTAACCAACTGAGCTAAGGAGGAATGTTTTGGAGGGCAAATATAAATATTTTTCTTTCGTTGCGCCTAAATTTTTAAGCCTTTTAATTTTCTGTGTCTTCTTTCGTTTCTATTTCCTCTAGAGGATAGAATTCTTCTTTTTCCTGACTCCATATAAAGTCACTGTTTACCTTACCGTCTAGGGGATTGAAGGTTACTTCCAAATACTTCAACCGCTGCATATCGGTCACTTTAATTTGGCAAATGAATGTATGAAAGTGGAATTTATCGAAAGGACTGATAAAAGTCTCGTAGGAATCCCAGATGATATTTCGAGTGTATTCTACATTCGGGTATTTTTCTTCTACAAAAAAGCGAATCTTTTTATTGATTTCTTTGATGTTAATCGGGATGATTTCTCCATCCGCGTTTTCCTCAAACCCTTGGTGTTGTTCGATAAAGTCTTCGATACCCACTTTTTGAACCTGCGCAGTGATGGGGGTTGCCAGACCAAAAACTACTAAAGTGAGCAATAATGAGCGAAACTTTTTCATAAAGATATTGTTTGTTGTTTGCTCAAAGATAAGAAACTCCTTCTTGGCTCGAAAAAGCAGTCCAAAAAAAAACTAGTTTCCAAAAAGATAGCGATACACATCATTCCCGTTGGCAAAAAGCACCAATCCTAAAATAAGGAAGAAGCCGATCACCTGAGCGTATTCCATCACTTTGTCGTGAGGCTTTCGGCCTGTAATGATTTCATATAGCAAAAACATGACATGGCCCCCATCCAGAGCGGGGATAGGTAATATGTTCATAAAGGCCAAAATGATAGAGATCAAAGCCGTACTATACCAAAAGCCTTGCCAGTCCCAGCTGTCGGGAAACAAATTTCCAATCGCACCAAAGCCACCAACTTGGCTGGCTCCCTTTTTAGTAAATACATATTTAAATTGTGCCACATACTCATAAAGCGTCCAATAGCCGTAGGAAAATCCTTGTTGGATACTTTCCATCAAACTAAGATCTATATGGGTAGATTCAATGCCGGTGTATAATTTATTCACTCCAATTTTTCCTTCTTCATTAGGCGTGAGTTTCAAGGTGTCGATTTCTTCTCCTCTTTGAATCACTAAAGCGATAGGGTCGGTATTATCCTTGAGCTTGTTGGTAAACTGCGCCCAATAGGTAATTGGCTGATTGTCCAAGGCTAAAATAAGGTCGTTTGCCTTCAGTCCGGCTTGATCGGCAGCCATATTGGGCACCACAGAATCAATCACAGGAGATAGCAGCGGGCGGAAAGCCTGCATCTCTCCACTTTCAAACATCTGTTGGCCAAAATCTTCTGGAATAGCAATGAATTCTTTGCGTCCGTTGGCGTGGGCTACTTCAATCTCTTCAACACCTCGCAAAAATAAATAGCGGTTGACTTCCAATACATTATCAAGTTCGGCACCGTCCACACGGAGAATCGTATCTCCGTTTTCAAAACCAATGGCTTGGGCAATCGGACTTGGCCCTAATCCCATAGGAATGGCTTCGTTGGTTAGGGTGTTTTTACCCCAAACAAAGAGAATCATCATATAGATTAAAAAACCTAAAATAAGGTTGACCGTTACTCCGCCTAGCATGATAATCAACCGCTGCCAAGCCGGTTTGGAACGAAACTCCCATGGCTGTGGCGGCTGTTTCATTTGCTCGGTATCCATGCTTTCATCAATCATCCCAGCAATCTTTACATAGCCGCCCAATGGTAGCCAGCCGATTCCATAGACCGTATCGCCAATCTTCTTTTTGAAAAGGGCAAAGTTGACATCGAAAAACAAAAAGAATTTTTCGACACGTGTTTTAAAAATTCGGGCGGGAATGAAGTGACCAAGCTCATGTAAAATAATTAGCAAGGACAAACTCATAAATAACTGGATTGCTTTGATGGCAAATGGACTCATAGCTGGGTTTAAAGGTGACCAAAATTAAACTTTTTTTTCGAGCAGCCTCTATTTTAAGACTGCCTAAATAGTTGCGTGGAGCCATGATCACCGAAAGACAATTATGTACCTTTGCCCTAAGAACAATGATGAAGGCCTTTTTTCAAAAATACCGACGATTTTTAATGGTGTTTGCTGCCATAAGCGCTATCATTCTGTGGTTATTCTATCGCGCCTTGCAACCGACACCCTACCTCCCCATTTTTCAACCAGCAATGGTCAATTTTGAATTGGTGGACAGTACCCTACAGCATGTAAAAAAATTCCATCGCATTGCCGATTTCCGTTTGCGCAATCAAAATGGCTTATGGGTGAGTCAAAGATGGGTGGCTGATAAGATTCACATTGCTGATTTCTTTTTTACGACCTGCCCTAGCATCTGTCCCATTATGACAGCCAATATGCACGAATTACAGCAGGCATTTGCTACAGACGATCAAATTCGACTGCTATCCTACAGCGTAACCCCCGAGATTGACTCGGTCGCACAGCTCAAAAAATACGCTTTGGAAAAAGGCGTAAACGATCAAAAGTGGAATCTTCTCACAGGAGACAAAAGAGAGATATACAAACTGGCACGACAGTCTTATTTGGTTGCCAAAAGCGATGGAGATGGAGGCCCTTATGATATGATCCATACCGAAAATTTTGTATTGGTCGACCCTTTGCAGCGCATTCGTGGATTTTATGATGGCACTCAAGCAGAAGCCATGGAACAGCTTATCAAAGATGTGGCTATCCTGCAACTCGAATTTCCCCAACCTTAATTCTCATTTTGTGTTTCTGCTTCCCTAAAATATCCTATTTTTGTTTTCTAAATTGATTCTAAATAATGCAATTTCTTGATTCACTAGAGCCCGGAGAACACGCAACGATTGTGAATTTCGAAACCGAAAAATTGCCCCTGAAGCTCATTGAAATGGGCTGTCTCCCTGGCAATAAGGTATGTCTTCTTCACAGAGCACCTTTTAACTGTCCACTCTACTTGGAGATTGACGGTTGTCACATGGCCATCCGTAGAGAGGTGGCATCCCTTATAGAGATTGAACGTCCCTAACACATGGCGCACTTCCTAAAAGTAGCGTTGATTGGAAATCCGAACACGGGCAAAACCTCCGTATTCAATGCACTTACAGGGCTTAATCAAAAAGTTGGGAACTATCCCGGAATTACGGTGGAGAAAAAAGAAGGAAGCTGCCGCTTGAACCGAACCACCAAAGCTCACATATTAGACCTGCCAGGGACCTACAGTCTCAATGCTTCTTCCATGGATGAGAGTGTTGTCATCGAATTGTTGCTCAATCGAAACAACAAAGACTTTCCAGATGTTGCGGTGGTGGTAACCGATGTGGAAAATCTAAAAAGAAATTTGCTGCTCTTCACTCAAATCAAGGATTTGGAGATTCCCACGCTTTTAGTGGTCAATATGTCCGATCAAATGAAACGCAAAGGAATCAGTATTGACCTAGAACAGCTTCAAGCGGACTTAGGTACTCAAGTGATTCTAACCAGTATGCGCCATCAAGATGGCGTAGTGGCACTTAAAGAAGCTTTGGTCAATTATCGACAATTACCCACAACTCCTTTGCTTGATCTGCAAACCATTGATGTGGATTATTTCTCCCGACTTCAAAAAACATTCCCCTCAGAATCCTTATACAAATTGTGGCTGGTCATTACTCAAGACGTTAATTTTTCCAGCCTTGAACGCAATCGAATTCAGGCTTCGAGTGATTTCAAAATCCAAAGCGATGCAGTACTCAAGCGCTTGCAGCAAAAAGAAACCATCAAGCGCTATCAAGTTATCAATCAAACACTGAAACAGGCCTATCAAGTTGATAGTAATGTCGCTACGGATCTTCGCAGTCGAATTGATCGTATTTTGATCCACAAGGTTTGGGGCTATGTTTTCTTTTTTGCATTATTATTGTTGATTTTTCAGTCCATTTTTGACTGGAGCAGTGTCCCCATGGATTTTATCGATTCGAGCTTTGCGCAATTAAGTCAGCGGGTTAACGCTGTATTGCCACCTGGCCTTTTCACCAGTTTGTTGGCTGAAGGGATTATCCCTGGTTTGGGCGGAATCGTAATATTTATCCCTCAGATTGCTTTTCTTTTTTTGTTTATTGCCTTGCTGGAAGAATCCGGCTACATGAGTCGGGTGGTGTTTTTAATGGATCGTGGATTGCGGCGTTTTGGCTTGAGTGGAAAAAGCGTTATTCCTTTGGTTTCAGGAACGGCCTGTGCCATTCCAGCTGTAATGGCTACCCGAAATATTGAAAACTGGAAAGAACGCCTGCTCACGATTATAGTGACACCCTTCACCACCTGTTCTGCACGACTCCCGGTCTATTTGATTTTGATTTCATTGGTCATTCCCGAGCGGACTATTTTGGGAATCAATGCACAAGGCTTAACCTTGATGGGGTTGTATGTTCTTGGCTTTGCAATGGCATTACTTTCTTCTTGGGTTTTGAAAAGCTACTTTAAAACCACTGCTAAAAGTTATTTTGTGGTTGAGATGCCCAACTATAAAATGCCTCAGATGAAAAATGTGGGGATCACAGTGCTTGAAAAAACAAAATCCTTTGTTACCGAAGCAGGTAAAATCATTCTCGCATTTTCTGTACTACTGTGGTTAATGGCTTCCTTTGGCCCGGGTGAACCATTTGCCAAGGCTGATACCATTGTACGAGAAGCCAATAGTAATACTTCACTGACAGCGGAAGCTCTCGAAGTTGAAATAGCGTCTTACCGCTTGGAGCACTCCTATATCGGCATTTTAGGCAAAGCCATTGAGCCGTTAATCCGACCTTTGGGTTATGATTGGAAAATAGGCATCGCTTTGATTAGTTCTTTTGCTGCGCGTGAAGTTTTTGTAGGAAGTTTAGCTACAATTTACAGTGTCGGGAGCGAAGAAGAAACCCCAATAAAAAACAGAATGGCACAAGAAAAAAGAGTCAATGGACAACCCGTATTTGATCTGGCTACTGGAATTTCACTGATGCTATTCTATGCTTTTGCAATGCAGTGTATGAGTACCCTAGCCATTGTCAAAAAAGAAACAAACAGTTGGCGTTGGCCACTGCTTCAGTTGGGTCTGATGACTATGATTGCCTATGTCTCTGCCTTTGCGGCCTACCAAATTTTATCCTAATGGAGTGGCTTCAAATATTATTGGTGACTCTTGCGGCTTTTTTGGCACTTCGTTTATTGTATCGCCGTTTTTGGATGTCCAGCAAGTCCGATTCTAGCTGTGGAAAAAACTGTGATTGTTAGTAGAATTCGTCTGATTTATTTAAGTTCGTAATGGGAAGCCCCTAGCTTACCAAACGATTCTAAAAAGTGAACTTTAAGATTACGTGATGCCCAAAATGTATGTAGACGAGTCCGTCGTCATCAGAGAAAAACCCGAAAAAATCTATTCTATTTTAAGTGATTACCACCACTGGCAAATTTGGTCCCCTTGGTTGTTGGCAGAGCCCAAAGCAAAAGTCACTGTTGCAGACACGGGTGATTTTTATCAGTGGGAGGGTCAAATCATCGGTTCAGGACAAATGCAAATTACCCAAAAGTCAGCGAAGCATGATTATTTACGGATGGATTTGACATTCTTAAAGCCTTGGAAATCCAAAGCCAAAGTGGCTTTTTTCCTTGAAGCAAAAGAGGAGACTACGCTTGTTCGATGGACAATGGACAGCCGCTTACCTTTCTTTTTGTTTTGGATGAAAAAATCCATGGAGGCCTATATCAGTCAAGATTACCAGCGTGGACTACGACTTTTGAAAGACTTTGTTGAAACAGGAAAAACAAATTCTTCAATCAAGTTTTTGGGATTGAAAAAACAGCTGGCAATGCAATATGTAGGACTCCAAAGAAGTATCAGCCTTACTGAAATCGAGCAGTGCATGGGAGAAGATTTTGGACGTTTGATGCCCCTTTTTCATCAGAAATGGAAAGCTCTTCAAGCAGGAGCTCCTTTCACAATCTATCACGAGTTTGATGTTGTTCGTAAAAAAGTAATCTATACGGCTGCCGTTCCATTAACAGAAATCCCTACGGATTTAGAGGCGGATATGATTACAGGAGAGCTACCCAGCATGCAGGTCTATTCCATAAGCCATAAAGGCCCCTATCGCCATACTGCCAATGCATGGTCAGCAGCCCATATGCATTTACGAAGCAAACAGTTTAAGCCTCTTGGGAAAACCCCTCCAATGGAATTATATTGGAACAGTCCTAAGGATACAGCTGAGTTGGAATTAAAAAGTGAAATTCTTTTTCCGGCAAAAGCTTAAACATTCATTAAGCTCTCAATTTCATCGGCCTCAAGTGGAATCTGTGCCATCAGATTTTTAGGTTCTCCGGAAGCTTGCACCACCACATTGTCTTCTAAGCGAATGCCAAAACCTTCTTCGGGAAGATAAATCCCGGGTTCTACGGTGAAAACCATATTAGGTTCCATGGGTAGATGGAGCAATCCGTAGTCATGTGTGTCCAAGCCCAAATGATGTGACGTCCCATGCATAAAATACTTTTTATAAGCAGGTTTTTCTGCGGTCTCGTTCTGCACATCTGCTTTGTCAAGTAAGCCCAGTCCAAGTAATTCACTGGTCATGATTTTACCTACTTCAATATGATATTGTTTCCAAAGGACACCGGGCTGGAGAAGTTTTGTTGCTTCACTTTTAACACGAAGGACAGCATTATAAACGGCCTTTTGCCGTGCTGTGAACTGTCCTGACACAGGAATGGTTCGGGTCATATCCGAACTGTAACGACCATAACCGGCTCCGACATCGAGCAGCAATAGATCCCCTGTCTGGCATTGGTTTTTGTTTTCGGTATAGTGAAGTACATTACTGTTGGCACCACTGGCGATGATAGGTTCATAAGCAAAGCCGTCGGCTCGAAGACGTATAAATTCATGAATAAATTCAGCCTCAATTTCGTATTCCCAAACACCGGGTTTTACATAGGGAAGTATTCGTTGAAAGCCTCGATGGGTGATTTCACATGCGTTATTGATCTGTTTGATTTCTTCTGCTGATTTGACGGACCGCAATTTTTGTAAAATAGGATTGCTTCGAGCCGATTGGTGGGCGGGATAATTTTTTTGAGCCCATTGGATAAAGCGATCTTCTCGCGTCTGGGTTTCCACGGCGGCACGATAATGCTCATTTTTATTAAAATAAAAAGTATCGCATTGGGCGGCTAATTCAAAAAAGATTCTTTCGAAATCCTGAACCCAATAGATGGTTTCAATCCCTGTCAAATTACGTGCGGCTTCTCGCGTGAGTTTGGCTCCTTCCCAAACGGCAATATGGGGATTGGTTTCTCGTAAGAACAAAACTTCACGATGTTTGGGATTAGCAGCATCGGGAAATAGGATCAAAATAGTTTCTTCTTGATCTACGCCCGTTAGGTATAGCATATCGGTGTGTTGCGCAAAGGGAAGGGTGCTGTCTGCGCTGATGGGATAGATGTCGTTGGAGTTGAATACAGCCAAGCTTTTGGCGTTCAAAGCCGCCATAAAAGACTGGCGGTTCTTTTGATAAAAATCAGAAGATAAGGGTTCGTAACGCATACTAAAGAATTTAAAACACTAAGGTAGTTTTTTGTACTTTGATACCCTAAAATTCAGTCCGGTATGAAAAATCTTTGGTTTTCAATATGTGTTCTTTTTGGCTTCTTTTTGGTAAGGGCACAACCCACTTCAGGAGAAGCAATTCTGGCGGCTGCCGAACAACACGAAAAATTGCAGGCAGCCTCTTCTGTCCAAAACATCCCTTTTGAAAATATTGGTCCTTCCATTATGAGCGGTCGTGTTGTGGCATTGGCGGTGAACCCCGAGCAACCCACCGAGTTTTATGTAGCCTATGCCTCTGGAGGCGTCTGGCATACCCAAGACAATGGAATTAGTTTTGTTTCCATCACCGATAATGCTCCCACGCAAAATATTGGCGAAATAGCCATGCACTGGCCTTCTCGAACACTTTGGGTCGGTACTGGGGAAAACAATTCCTCTCGTTCTTCTTATGCCGGTATGGGGATGCTCCGCACCACAGACAATGGGGATACTTGGACTCAGCACGGATTGAATAGCAGTCATCATATTGGAAAAATTTTGATTGACCCCAATAGTCCAGACCATCTTGTAGTAGGGGTAACGGGCCATTTATACACCCCCAACGTAGAACGTGGTGTTTACGTTACGTCAGATGCTGGAGCCACCTGGGAGCAGACCCTTTTTATCAATAATGAAACAGGAATTATTGACATGGCTTCCTTATCAGATGATTTCAATGTCCTATTTGCTGCGGCTTGGGAAAAAGACCGCAAGGCTTGGAATTTTTCTGGAAATGGCTCCCATTCGGGAATCTATAAAAGTATCGATGCAGGACAGACTTGGCGCCTGATGAGCACGCCCGAAAGTGGTTTTCCTACAGGGGACGGGGTAGGTCGTATCGGATTGGCTGTTTACGATGCCGATATCATTTATGCCATTCATGACAGTCAGTTTCGTCGGGAAAAAGAAGCGAAAAATGAAAGCCAAGGACTAACCAAATCGGATTTTAAGACCATGAGTCGTAACGCTTTTTTGGACTTGCCAAACAACGAAATTAACACCTATCTCAAGCAAAATGGCTTCCATGAAAAATACAGGGCTGAAAACCTAAAAAACCAAGTGCGCAATGGACAAATCAGCCCAGTTGATTTGGCTACCTATCTGGAAGATGCCAATTCTTTACTATTTGACACCCCTGTGGTAGGAGCAGAGGTTTATAAAAGCACCGATGGCGGTGTCAGTTGGCGCAAAACCCATGAGGACTACCTAGACGGAGTCTATTATAGTTATGGATACTACTTTGGACATATTCATGTGGCTCCATACGATGCCGATAAAATTTACATTTATGGAGTTCCTTTTTTGACCTCTAATGATGGGGGCAAAAGCTTTGAATATCTATCCAAACGCAATGTCCATTCAGACCACCATGCCTTATGGATCAACCCCAAGCAGCCGGGGCACTTAATCAATGGAAATGATGGTGGGGTGAATATCACCTACACGGACGGAGCGCATTGGAGTAAAAATAACACCCCTCAAGTGGGGCAATTTTATGCGATTAACATCGATCACGAAGAACCTTATAATGTTTATGGCGGCTTGCAAGATAATGGTGTTTGGAAAGGCCCTCACAATGCAAAAGAAGATCGTAGATGGCAAGCAAGCGGTCAATATCCTTGGGAGGAAATCATGGGTGGTGATGGAATGCAGGTGGCCATTGACAGTAACAATTCTAATACCGTTTATACGGGTTATCAGTTTGGGAATTATTACCGATTGGATTTGGCTTCGGATTCT
>CALITN010000143.1 GCA_938041595.1 uncultured Flavobacteriaceae bacterium
TTTCAAACACAGGATAAAAAAACGGGATTTATGGCCCATTACAGCCATAACAATTCGGAAGGCTATCGCTACAATACCGATTTTATAAATAATCAATTATTATTTAAAGGAGAACTTCAAACAGCATTAATGCCCTTGCGATTGCTCGCGAGTTTTAGCGATCGTAAGTTTGGAGCCAATGGTTTCTATGCCTTGCCCAGCTATGAGGAGCAATACGAAGAAACACAAGCCAGCCTTCTAGCCCTGAGCTCACAGTATGTTTCTGGAGATTGGACTTTTAAGCCAAAGCTTTATTGGCGGAGAGGTCAAGATCTTTATTTATTCCTTCGAGAAGACCCTTCATTTTATCGCAATTTACATATCACTCACAAAACAGGAATCGCTTTGGATGTGTCCAAAACATCAGATTGGGGGATTACAGGTATGGGAATTGATGTCGCACGAACAACCATTTCCAGCAACAATTTGGGGAATCGCGATCGCCTAATTACTACTTTTTTTACCGAACACCAATTTCTTTTTGGAGAAGGTAAATGGGAATTAACCCCTGGAATCGCGATCAGTCAGTATTCGGACTTTGATGCCTTCTTTTTTCCCGGGATAGATATAGGCTATGCTTTTTCGGATCGTTTCCGCGTTTTTGCCAATGCCGGGGCCACGTATCGGATCCCTACGTTTACCGATTTGTATTACAGTGACCCCACCACGCTTGGAAATGAAAATCTGGAAGTGGAGGAAGCCCTTACCGAAGAAATAGGTTTTCGTTGGATTCAGCCAAATTTTCAAATGAGTACGGCTGTTTTTTATCGAACGGCAAATAATCTGATTGATTATATCCGTTCTTCGGAGGAAGCCCCTTTTCAGGCAACCAACATACGAACGGTTAATACTCTGGGATTGGATTGGGAAGTCAAAGGAGTGTTTTATTGGAAAGAACAACCCCACCGAATCAATTTGGGCTATACCTATCTCAATGATGATTTAAAATCGTTACCCGGAACGGATTCACGGTATCAGATCAACTCGCTGAAACATCACCTTACGTTTAGCTATCAAGCACAATGGACAAAGCTATTGTCTACCGCTGTTAGCTATAAATATGCACAGCGTCAGACTCAAACGCCATACACTGTTGTGGATGTTGGCATGCAGTGGCAGTTGGGGGCTTTTCAATTGGAAGCGGCGTTCAATAATATTTTTAATACTCGGTACACAGAAACAAACTTGGTTCCGATGCCCTTGGGGAATGGACTATTTGGTATTGGCTTCGTTTTCTAAGCGATTGAGACAGTCAAAGATGTGTTCGGTTTCCCATCCTCGGTATTTGAGGGCAGTATATACTTTCTTTTTGCGAAAGGATGGCTGTTTGTCTATATGAGTTTCCCAGAATTTTTGTGCCAGGCTTTCAAGCGTTTCCATGTATTCTGTAGGGTCAATTTCTTTAAGGCCCAATCGGATATTATAGGGAGAAATTTGTTTGCATTTAAGTTCTCGCTCAATGCGTTCCTTACCCCATTTCTTAATACGAAACTTCCCCCGGGCAAAGCTTTGTGCAAAACGACTTTCATTGAGATAGTTTTGGGCAATCAGATGTCCGATGATTTGGTCTCGAGCGGCAGCAATCATTCCATAACTTTTGAGCTTGGTATTGACCTCTTGATGACATCGTTCCTGATAGGCGCAATAGTGCTCTAGTTTTATTTGAGCTTCAATAATAGTTAAACCTTCCCGTGGCATGGGATAAAAATAAAAAAACCGCCCTACATCTGTAAGGCGGTTTTATTTAATTCCTAAGTCGTTTTCCCGAATTGTTGAGAAAACGAAAATCTAAATACAAGTAAGCATTTCTAGGTACAACACGTACCCATTTTTTGTGTTCTAACCACCATTTGAATCGGATGGATGGAAATCCTTTGGTGAGATAAGCAGCGATAAAAGGGTGCAAATGTAAATTAATACGTTGTCCTTTGTTCTGCTTATGCTTAACAACTTTGTTAAGCTCTGCGTTGATTTTGTCGATTAGAACAATAGGCGCTTCTACCTCACCGTTGTGGTTTGGATTGCGCTCTTTGGTTTTAATATTCATTTCCGGACGAACCCGCTGTCGGGTAATCTGGATCAGACCAAACTTACTTGGGGGTAATATTTTGTGTTTGGTTCGGTCTTCTTTCATCTCATCGCGAAGGTGTTCAAACAATTTACGTCTGTTTTCCCCAGAGTTGAGATCAATAAAATCGACTACAATGATTCCGCCCATGTCTCGGAGTCGAAGCTGCCGTGCAATTTCAGAGGCAGCAATCATATTGACTTCCAAAGCGGTGTCTTCTTGCGATCGCGATTTGTTAGATCGGTTTCCACTATTGACATCGATTACATGAAGGGCTTCGGTATGTTCAATAACCAAATAGGCTCCTTTTTGCATGGAAACCGTTTGGCCAAAGGCTGTTTTGATCTGACGGTCCACACCATATTTTTCAAAAATCGGCAGTCGGTCTTTGTACAGCTTGACAATACTCTGTTTCTTGGGGGCAATTGCTGCCAAGTAATCCTTCACTTCTTCATGCAGTTGCGGATCATCGGTATAAATACCTTTAAAGCTGTCATCGAAAACATCTCGAAGGATGGAGGAAGATCGGTTGATCTCACTCAATACCTTGGTGGGGTGTTTGTCGATTCGCGGCAGTTGTTGGCATAAATTTCTCCAACGTTTTAAAAGCCCTTGCAAGTCAGCGTCGAGTTCAGCTACTTTTTGCCCTTCGGCTACGGTGCGGATAATGATTCCAAACCCTTTTGGGCGGATGCTTTGCACCAAGCGTTTGAGTCGGCTTTTTTCAGCGCGGTCTTCTATTTTTTGTGAAATAGATACGCGGTCTGAAAAAGGCATCACCACCATAAAACGGCCAGCTAATGATATTTCGGAGCTTAAGCGAGGCCCTTTGGTTGAGATTGGTTCTTTCACTACTTGAACCAGAAGGGTTTGCTGGCTTTTGACTGCGGACTCAATATTCCCGTCTTTAGGAATATCTTCTTCGAAGCGGAAATTTTTTAGAAAATAGTCTTTTTGCTTACCTGTACTTATTTGTTTTAAAAATTTCATCATAGAAGGGAATCGTGGGCCGAGATCGTGATAGTGTAGAAAACCATCTTTTTCGTGACCTACGTTGACAAAGGCTGCATTGAGCCCAGCCATAGATTTTCTGGTTTTGGCCACATAAATGTCGCCAACAGAAAATTTATTGTTTTCCACTTCTTTGTTAAGCTCAATTAATTTTCCATCCTTGAGCAAAGCAAAATCAACAGCAGAGGAATTCGATCGGATAATCAGTTCTTTATTCACTCTGAACTAGTTTGTATTGTCCTAAAGGACAATTGATTAAACAATAAATATCAGGATATTACCTGTTGTTTTTTTTCAAAAACAATTTCAATGAACGTGGGAAATTTTTTAAGTGTGCCCTACACACTATTTCTTTTTGTGGCGATTCGCTCTCCTGCGCTTTTTGCGCTTGTGCGTCGCTACCTTGTGTCTTTTGCGTTTTTTACCACTAGGCATAGGTTGCTAAATTAAATTGGACAATAATTTTTTAAGCTACGGGTACTTTGGATTTCACTCCTTGTACAAATACTTTCGCAGGCTTGAAGGCAGGAATATTATGAGCAGGGATTTGAACTGCCACGTTTTTGGAAATATTCCGACCGGTTTTTTCGGCGCGGGTTTTAATAATAAAACTACCAAAGCCTCTTAGGTAAACATTTTCGCCGTTTTCCAAGGAACCTTTGACTTCACTCATAAATTTTTCAACAATCGCTTGCACATCGGCTTTGTCAATTCCCGACTGCTCTGATATGTTGGATACGATATCTGCTTTCGTCATTTTGTATTATTTACAGATTTAGATTATTTAGATTTAAAGGCTCGCAAATATACACATTAAAAAATTATAAACTACTCTGAATTACCAATTTAAAAGGGTTCATTGAGCCACTCCTTTCTGGTATCTTTGCCAAGATGAGTTGGCAAAAACAGCTATTGGATTGGTATGAGGTCTATAAACGAGATTTTCCTTGGCGGAAGACTAAAGACCCCTATCATATATGGTTGTCTGAGGTCATCATGCAGCAAACGCGAACCCAACAGGGACTCCCTTATTATAGGGCTTTTGTGGAAACCTACCCTACGGTTCATGATTTGGCTGCGGCTCCTGAGGAAGCAGTGCTTAAATTATGGCAGGGATTGGGTTATTATTCCCGGGCTCGAAACCTACATGCCACTGCTCGATATATTAGTCGAGAATTGGGAGGGCTTTTCCCTTCTGATTTTGATACTCTCAAAACACTAAAAGGTGTTGGCGACTACACAGCTAGTGCAATTGCTTCCATTGCTTTTGGTGTCAAGCAAGCTGTTGTAGACGGAAACGTTTACCGAGTATATGCTCGTTTTTTTGGAATAGATCTGCCGATCAACAGTTCTCCAGCCTTTAAGCATTTTAAAGAAATTGCTCAAAAAGCACTCCCTTCATCAGATCCCGGGACTTTCAATCAAGCAGTGATGGAGCTGGGAGCCCTACAGTGTGTGCCTCAGCAGCCTGAGTGCTCCATATGCCCCCTACAGAGTGCGTGCAAGGCATACGCCCTACAGCAGGTCGCACAATTACCCATTAAAGAGCGTAAGATTAAAATCAAAAAGCGGTTTTTTCATTATCTGGTTTTTGATTCTGGCGATAAAAAAAAATATTTACAACAGCGGACAGCTAAGGGAATTTGGCATAAACTATATGAGTTTCCCCTTGTCGAAGCAAACCGTACACTTAAAAACCCCAGCAAAAAATTCAACAAAGTGATCCAGCTATTTACAAAAGCCCCCTTTTTGGTACGGCAAATTGCTCCTGCTCAGCTTCACAAACTGAGTCATCAGCACATAGAAATTAGTTTTTGGGAAGTAAAAGCAACTGATATTCAGATAGATGGATATGAGCCGAGGCAGTGGCGTCAATTGCCCGTTCCAGTTCCGATTGCTAATTTCCTGAAGAAAAATGAGACATCAAAAAATTCCTATATTTGAGTAAGCTCTAAAATCATTAATTATGAATGGCACCTTAAACAAAGTAATCCTGATTGGACATCTGGGAGACGATGTCAAGCTCCATTATTTTGATGGCGGCGATTGTATTGGACGATTCAGTCTAGCGACCAATGAATCCTATACGAATAAAAGCACTGGCGATCGTGTTACGAACACCGAATGGCATAATGTTGTGCTTAGAAACAAGGCAGCAGAAATCTGTGAGAAATACCTTAGCAAAGGCGATAAAGTCTATGTGGAAGGCAAAATGAAAACTCGAAAATGGCAAACCAAAGAAGGAGCAGATCGCTACACTACCGAGATTCACGTCAATGAGTTTACTTTTTTAAACACAAAAAAACAAACCGATACGATGGGGAATCAAGCCAGTCCGGAAAGTCCAAAGGCAGAGGAGACCCCTCCGGATGACGATTTACCATTCTAAATTAAAGCAAGAAAATAGTTGGATCCAGAACCCGCCTTATTGAGTAGCCTTTTTTCAATGGAAATATCCTTTGTTTGGCTAAAAGGGCTAATTCTACTGGGATTAATCACCTCTTCAGCACTCATTTCAGGTGCCGAAGTTGCTTTTTTTTCTCTCAATAGCGCCACCCTTAGTGAAGCTGAAAACCAAAATGCAAAGCAACTTTCATTGATCCGGTCGCTTTTGGCAAAGCCCAATCGGTTGCTGGCGATCATTTTGGTGGCGAACAACTTTATCAATATTGCCATTGTATTGTTATTTGCTTCTTTGAGCCCCTTGTATCTGAGTGGAATTTCAAACCCCATCGTTGCTCTGTTGATTGAAATAGGCTTAATCACGGGTTTGATATTGGTGTTTGGAGAAATTCTTCCAAAGGTCTACGCCAATCGAAATGCCTTGGGTTTTTCCCAATTGATGGCACCCGTCCTCAAATTCCTAGACCGTTATCTGCTTTTCTTTATTACCGGTCCGATGAGTAAATTGACCCTCTGGTTTGAAAGGCGAGCAAAACAGCCCAAAAATGATTTTTCTGTGGATCACCTCTCACAAGTCTTGGAACTCAACACCGAAGAAAAGCGTTCCAAAGAAGAAGAGAAAATACTTCAGGGGATTGTTAATTTTGGGAATACGGAAGTAAAAGAAGTGATGTGTCCTCGGGTTGACATGTTTACCCTTTTTGAAGGAGCCAATATCCAAGAGATCATCCCCACAATACTAGATAAGGGATTTTCAAGAATTCCAGTGTACAAAGAAAAACAAGAGGTCATTTCGGGAATTCTTTACATTAAGGACCTATTGCCACACTTAGGGGATGAAAAGTTCAAATGGCAAAGCTTGTTGCGAGAACCGTTTTACGTCCCCGAGAATAAAAAACTAGACGATCTACTGGCTGAATTTCAGCAAAAAAAAATCCA
>CALITN010000144.1 GCA_938041595.1 uncultured Flavobacteriaceae bacterium
AAGCTCAAAAGAAAACGCATGTTTATGTATATTTGACTGAGAACTAACACAATTTGTTCACCACCGCAAAACTAATGAAAAAAACCAAAGAGAAAGAGCATTATATAAAGCTAATTTTCAAACTCCAAGAGCAGCAAATAAGCGTTAGTGTTTCGACTTTAAGTCAAAAGCTTGGCGTCTCAAAATCCTCAGTAACCAATATGCTCAAAAAACTGGTAAAAATGAAACTGGTTGACACCGCTCCCTATCAACCTATTGCCTTGACGCAAACGGGAGTGGCGATGGCTAAAGAGGTGGTTGCCAAACATCGTTTGATCGAGACGTTTTTGGTGGAGATTATGGGATTTTCAATCGATGAAGTCCATCCAATTGCTGAAGAAGTAGAACATATTGATTCGCCAATTTTTTTTCGTCGAGTGAAAGAAATGCTAAAACAAGATCAAACGGACCCCCACGGTAGTTCAATTCCCAAAATTGATTTTTGATCTCAAAGGCCAGAAAAGATTTTTAAAGCGACTGAGACCTTTGGTTGGAGAGGCTTTGCGGCAAAATTTTGGGATAGCGAATGCCAATAAAGTGTCTTGGGTGTCTTGGTGTTTGCGTAAGAGTCATTACATTAGAATATGAAACAAGCAGGACCAAACGTATTAAGCGGCAAAATCATTTGGATTAATACCGTTCTGTTGTATGCAAAAAACCTCAGATAGATGAAAAAAGTGGTAACCTTCGGAGAAATCATGCTTCGTCTTTCGCCTCCAGGCTATCAACGGTTTTCTCAAACCAATCAATTTGATGTTGTGTATGGGGGAGGTGAATCCAATGTTGCTGTCTCATTGGCAAATTATAATGTGCCGGTTGAATTCGTTACGCGCCTACCCGAAAATGATTTGGGTTCATGTGCTTTGATGGAAATGCGAAAACGTGCGGTGGGAACCAATCATATCATTTATGGTGGTGATCGTTTAGGGGTTTATTTTCTAGAAACGGGTGCTGTAAACCGAGGGAGTAAAGTCATTTATGATCGCGCTAATTCAGCCATGTCTGAGATCGAACCAGGAATGGTGGATTGGAAGGCAGTATTTCAAGACGCGCAATGGTTTCATTGGACTGGAATCACCCCAGCCATATCGCAAAGTGCGGCAGCGGCTTGCTTGGAGGCTGTGAAAATAGCCAGTACGATGGGCCTTACCGTTTCAACCGATTTGAACTATCGATCCAAGCTTTGGAAACACGAAGGAGATCGTGAAAAAATAATGACAGAACTTACGTCCTATTGTGATATCATTCTTGGGAATGAAGAGGATGCTGAAAAGCATTTTGGAATCCAGCCCGAGGGTCTTGACGTGACCACCCAAGGGGAAGCCGTTAATGCGGATGCCTTTCTTTCTGTTTGTGAGCAAATGCAAGCAAAATTTCCCCGTGCTCAAAAAATAATCACCACTTTACGAGGGTCTATTTCCGCTTCTCACAACAGCTGGGCGGGAGTTCTTTATGATGGAACAACATTGTTTAAAAGCATGGAATATCAAATCACACATATTGTAGATCGTGTGGGTGGGGGTGATTCATTTATGGGAGGATTGATTTACGGATTACTTCATTTCCCCGAGGATAATCAAAAAGCCTTGGATTTTGCAGTGGCAGCCTCTTGCTTGAAGCATACGATCAAAGGAGATGCAAATTTGGTAACCCTTACCGAAATCGAAAAATTAATAAATGGCGATGCTTCCGGTCGCGTGGTAAGATAAAGACGATGGCACAGTTTACCCGTTTAGAAGTTGTAAAACAAATGGAATCCGATGGAATGGTCCCTTTGTTTTTTCATTCAGATATCAATACAGCAAAGGCCGTGTTGAAAGCTTGTTATGACGGGGGATCCCGTTTAATGGAGTTTACCAGTCGAGGGGATTTTGCTATAGAGGTGTTCAAAGAACTGGTTCTCTATGCCGCCAAAGAACTCCCAGGTATGATCCTAGGGGTGGGTTCCATTACCGATGCGGCTGCAGCGTCGCAATACATGCTTTATGGGGCCAACTTTGTAGTGACTCCTGTTTTTCGAAAAGATATTGCTGAGGTGTGCAACCGTCGAAAACTACTTTGGTCAGCAGGCTGTGGATCTTTGAATGAGATTGCTCAGGCAGAGGAGATGGGATGCGAAATTGTGAAATTATTTCCAGGGAGTGTTTATGGTCCTGAGTTTGTTAAGGCCGTGAAAGGCCCTCAACCGTGGACATCCATCATGCCGACAGGGGGTGTTTCTACCGATGCTGCTAACCTTATGGAATGGTTTGAAGCTGGGGTGAGCTGTGTGGGTATGGGGTCAAAACTTATTAGTAAAGAGTTGTTGGTAAACAAGAATTACAATCAATTGACTCTAGCGGTTCAAAAGACCTTAGCGCTCATTCAAAAAATTAAGACTTCGCAAAATTGAGGAATATCGTGTCCCTCGATTTTAATTATTTTGGCTCTTATTTTTTTGGGTTTGAGAAGCCCTAGATTATTTATAACCGTATTTAATTCAGCTATTAGTCACAATCCAATCCATGAAAAGTTAATTTCTCTTTTCGAACAAAACACTTCGGTCAATGAAATTCAAAAGCACTCAGAAAATTTGGCGTTGTTGTCAGCCGCTGCGCTGCGTAAAATAAAAAGAGAGAGTGTTGCGGATTCCGTTGAAGAAATCACGCGAGAGTTAAAGGTGCTTCGGTGGGGACGCCTCTTTCCGTCGCAGATGCATTACTATTTTTAATTAAAAATGAATTTTAATTTTTCACACATTTTATTATTCTGAACATTTATGTCTAGTTTTGCTCTTGCTACTCTTTCTATATTACTGATACTATCAAAATAACGCGTAGGCTATCCAAATATATTTTCAAGCTTCGATTAGAAGAATTTTTGGCATTGGTGTTGTTGATTCCGATGCTCTATTTCATGCTTATATACCACGACAAAG
>CALITN010000145.1 GCA_938041595.1 uncultured Flavobacteriaceae bacterium
TAGATGTTGCCGATATTGTATTCATCAATCCAGTCAATACAGGATATTCTCGTATCGTAAAAGATATGGAAGAAGAAGAACAGCAAGAAGTCTTTTTTGGAATCAATCAGGATATTGCCTATTTGGCAGAATGGCTAAACACTTTTGTTTCCCGAATGAATCGTTGGGAATCTCCCAAATACCTAATCGGAGAAAGCTATGGTGGTACCCGCGTTATGGGCTTATCCCAGGAGCTCCAATCCAATCAATGGATGTTTCTCAATGGTGTTATTTTGGTGTCCCCTGCAGACTATAAGGTGATCCGGCGTGGTGGCCCACTGTCTTCGGCACTCAATCTCCCTTATTATACAGCTGCAGCCTGGTATCATCAGAAACTTCCGCAAGAATTGCAAAAGAAAGATCTTCTTGATATACTCCCAGAAGCAGAAGCTTTCGCTATTGATGAATTGATTCCAGCACTTGCAAAAGGGGGATTTATTGACGCCAATCAAAAAAAACAAATGGCTCAAAAAATGGCTTTTTACTCCGGATTGAGCACCAAAGAAATCTTACAACAAAACTTGGATGTGACCAACCATTACTTTTGGAAGGCCTTGCTACGGGAAGAAGGCAAAACAATAGGCCGTCTGGATTCTCGATATACAGGTATTGATAAAAAAGATGTTGGTATCCAACCCGACTATAATTCAGAACTAGACTCTTGGCTGCATTCCTTCACTCCTGCCATCAATCATTACATTAAAAAAGAGCTGAAATTTGTCACGGATATAAAATACAATATGTTTGGCCCAGTCCATCCTTGGGATGATTCCGAAGATGACACCCGAGATGACCTTCGCAAAGCAATGGCATCAAATCCCTATTTGAAAGTTCTCAATCAATCAGGCTATTACGATGGAGCCACCACCTATTTTAATGCAAAATACACCCAGTGGCAGATTGATCCCAGTGGAAAAATGAAAGACCGCTTTTATTTCAAAGGCTATCGAAGTGGGCATATGATGTACCTCAGAAAAGAAGATTTGATCCAATCCAACGAGGATATTCGAATCTTTATCCGACAATCTGCGGCTAATGGAAAAGCGGCCAGCTACGATTGATTAGCGAACTTTAGAACGCAATACAATAGAATGTAACAGTTTATTAGAAAAGCGTTTGAGATAGACGCCTAACTTTTCCTTACGGCCAAAAGCAACCTCCCATTTCTTTTGATCAATCGCTCGGATTGCTTTTTTTACAAAAGGTTCCAGTGCAAGACCATTGGCAGTTGCGGGATCGTCCGAGCCTAACTGGGAGCCATCCCCTGTCAATGCATTGACAGTAATCTGTGTCTGCACAAATCCGGGGCAAAGTAACGTTACAGACACACCATCTTTCTGATGTTCAAGACGCAGCACATCAAAAAAACCATGCAGCGCATGCTTGGCACCGCAATAGCCCGATCGGTATGGCGAGCCGTATTTCCCCATCACACTCGTTACAATGGCAAACTGACCTTTTTGGCGTGAAATAAAATGGGGTAACAACCCACGACTAAGAGCTACAGCTCCCATATAATTAATTTGTATCAGGCGCTCAAATACAGCTATATCGGTCTCCATAATCAAACTTCGTTGGCTTACACCTGCGTTGTTGATCAACAAATCAATATGTCCAAAGCAAGCCAGTGCTTTCTCTACAACTGCAGCAGCTTTATTGGTAGCTTCGAGATCCATTGGTAAAACACAAATCGGACTGTTGTTTCCACAAGCGGACTTGACCTTATTGAGCTCCTGCTCTCTCCGAGAAGAAAGGATCAATGCTATATTAGAACGCCTTGCATATTGCAAAGCCATTTCTTTTCCGATACCGGAGGAAGCGCCGGTAATCCAAATTACTTTTAATTCCAAATTTTGCTTTAAAAAATCTATAGTTCCCAACCGGATCGGTACTCTCGTGTCACAAACTGATTGGCAGCCTCAAGATTGGTGATTTTCATTGCATCACCATCCCAAAGGAGTTTTTTACGAGCATAATAATCCATCCTACCACCGAGTTGTTTTTTGCGCAATAGATAGCTCCGAATAGCAATATTCCCCATCAAAACGGTTTCCGTCAACGGACCTGCATAGTCAAAAGAAGAAGTCAATGCTCTGTGTTCTGGACTGTCAAAACCAGCTACAATGGCATCAATCCATTTGCGTTGATGTCCAAATTCGGGCTCATCCGTGACCACCTTGGGAGCTTCCTGTACTGGCTGGCCAGGTAAATATAACTTGGGATACATTCCGTATACGCCAGTGGTAATAATCCCCTTCTCACCAATCATCATAACACCGTTATATCCTCCTGGTTCACCCAAATCGTCGTTGGGAGGAATCAAATCAGGGTGATTGGGTCGAATGCCACCGTCTGTCCAAGTCATCTCTATAGGGCTTGGATTTCTATCGGTGCGATCAAAATTCAAAACAACTTGAGAAGAAGGAGGGCAACCTTCGGGAAGGTATTCTGCCGTCCACATCTGGCGGTACACACTCCCCACACTACATTCCACAGCTTTGGGGTATTTTAAACCCAAAGCACGGAAAGGAACGTCGATGATATGACATCCCATATCCCCCAAAGCCCCCGTACCGTACTGCCACCAGCCACGCCAATTAAAGGGATGCATTTCGGGAGTATAGGCCGTTTCCTTTGCAGGTCCCAACCACAAATCCCAATTCAAACCATCCGGTTGCATACTCGCATTAGGTTCAGGCATCGGAACTCCTTGGGGCCATACCGGACGATTGGTCCATACTTTGACTTTACCAATAGCACCAACTACTCCAGAATCTACCCACTGCTGGACTTGAAGCTGATCCGGATTAGAAGCGCCTTGATTCCCCATTTGGGTGACTACCTTTTGCTTCCGTGCCATCTCTGTTAGTATTCGTGCCTCACGAACATTGTGGGTAAGAGGTTTTTGCACATATACATGCTTGTTGCGTTCCATGGCATAAATCGCTGAAGGAGCATGCGTATGGTCAGGAGTAGAGATGGTCAGAGCATCAATATCTTTTTCTTTATCCAACATCTCCCTGAAATCAGCATAAAAATTAGCTTTGGGAAAGTCTTTCTGTGAACCTATCACATCCTTGACAACAGTTCCTTTTGTGTCTACATCGCAAAGACCTACTACTCGCACATTTTTGGGTCGTGCAGCGTTTCTTAGGTCAGATCTTCCCTTGCCACCGATTCCCACTGCGGCCAAGTTTATCTGATCACTCGGAGCTACATAACCAACACCGCCCAAAACATGACGGGGAACAATAAAAAGAGTTGAGGCTGCTGCTGCCTTTTTGAGGAAGTCTCTTCTGGAGTTTGGGTTTTGATTTTTCATACTATTTTTTCTAGAAAAAAAAGATAACCAAAAAAATAAAATATTTCTAAGGGACTAGGAATATCCCTTTCCACTTATTTTCCTTATCAAAACGGGTTCGCACGTGGTGCGGCCGCTTCAGCTTTAAACTCTCTATAGACACTGCTTCAAATTTCAAAGACACAAAAAAGTTTTCACCATCCAAATATGTGATCGCTTCTGGGTTCGAAATTTCTGACCCTGGAGCCAATATGGTAGTATAATCTTTCTGAGCCGATAGAGGAATCTGCTGATACAAGGCGGGGTCACTCGATTGTTGGAGCAAACGAGCTTGGACCTGAATCTGCCATAATTTTTTGGGATCATAAAACAAGAGACAAGCGTTTTTCGATGCGCGCAAATCAGTCATTTTTTGAGACCGATGATCCGTATACAAAGTAAATGTCAAAGCCTGCGAATCAAAATTGCGAAGCACAACTGTTCGGGCCAGAGGAAACGAATTGGGCCCAACGGTGCTAAGGACAAAATATCGAAACGGGTGCTTCTTTTGGTGTTTGGCCCGAACCCACTGATCCTTTATTTGTTCAAAAATCTCAGAGAGCATCCTTTTTTTTGTATTTAGCTAACCACTGTTGCGCCCTGAGTTCTGCATTGAGAGAAATATCTTTCCAGAATAAATTGATGTCGGCAAAATGGTAGTTTTTGATAAAAGACAAAAAAAATCGGGAAGGTATTTTAGGGACTGTGGCCCATAGTATTCCGTCTGTTTTTTTTACTGAAATACTCCGTGGATAAATTTTAAGATCTCGATTGAGGATACCTTTATGCTCCTGTTCCAAAGAAGTAATAGAATTGTCCCATCGAATGGGATTGCTAGTAACCCCCCCTTGAAACCAGGTCTCGTATTTTTTGGGAAGGCGGTTTTTCTTGTAGGTATTCCAACTGACAAACCCCCCTATCGATTCGGGTTGTTCCATCAGTTTGATGTTTTCAAATTCATCCTTTTGAATCCGTGCACCAACAAGATAAGCAGCAACCAACTGCTTTTGTAACGGCTTTCCATCAAAGTATTCACGCACCAATCGTTTGGCGTGTATACTCCCTTGACTATGTGAAGCAATAATGATTCCGTTCCCTTGATTGCGATGGGTGAGATAATAGTCAAAAGCAGCTTTGATGTCAGCGTAAGAGAGTTCCCAGGCCGGACGTCCCTTCTGATCATAGGGAGATACAAAAACACGATAATGCGTCTGCCGATAATAAGGTACAAATAAACGCCCAGATCTAGCCCAAGCTGAAGCTTGGTACTTTACGGCAAAATTGTCAACATCCTTTCGGATTTTTTCGGTGTAAATATCGGCGTTCCAACCTTCTTCCTTGGGGTCAGTAAATAGGGTTGGATACAAAAAGAAAACATCCACCCCAGCAAGAGGTGTGGTGTCACCGATAACAGCTTGCAACCCATCAGGATGCATTTCTGGCAAAACAGCCCAGCTATTTTGTTTCGAATAATCCGGTGCCCTGGGAGTGGTTACAGCCTCAAAAGAAACCGCAGAGTAGCCTGGTTTACAGGCATGAATTAAAGGGAGCATCATAAGACTAACAATCCATATGGTAGAAGAATTTTTTTTCATAGCACTGCAAAAATAGAAGAAAATAAAGAATCCGATTTTGAAGGTTACTTTTGTTCACACTATATTTATAAAAAATTAGTTATGAAAAAAATCAAGTTCCTCACTTTAGCACTTGTATTCGGATTGCTTTTTAACTGCGAACAAGCATCCAAAAAAAAGCAA
>CALITN010000146.1 GCA_938041595.1 uncultured Flavobacteriaceae bacterium
TGCTTTTCGGAGCTGTTGCACCTCCAAAAGGGGAGTGTTTCGGTAGAGTTTTTCAAGATGTTGTTTTCGTGTTGATGGGGTTTCGATAGCAACATCGGTATTATTGCTTAAAAAATCAGCAAGGGTGATAAGCCTTTCGGGGCGGTGATCTAGTGGAGGACGAGCGCTTAATAAGCCTTTTGTATAAGGATGCTGCGGTTTGGAAAAAAGGCCTTTGGCACTGCCTTGTTCTACAATCTTTCCCCCTTGCATTACTAACACTGAATCGGCAAAGGAGCGCACTAATGACAAATCATGTGAAATAAAGAGAATACTCATTTTATACTGTTGTTGCAGTTGTTTGAGTAGCGCTAAAATTTCCTTTTGAACGGTAACATCTAGGGCTGTGGTGGGCTCATCGCAAATCAGCAGCTTGGGTTGGCAGATCAATGCCATGGCAATCATGACTCGTTGTTTTTGTCCACCACTCAATTCGTGAGGATAGGCTTTGAAAATCCGCTTAGGATCGGGTAGGAGTACTTGTTCAAACGCCTTTAGAACTACTTCTTGAGAAGCTTCTTCTGAGGAACGGTGCTGCTGAAGCACTTCCAAGACTTGTAGGCCGCAACGCATGCTGGGATTTAAGCTAGACTGCGGTTCTTGAAATACCATTCCGATGGCTTCACCACGCAATTGCTGCCAAGCTTTTTTTTCTAAATCGAGAAGCGATAGAGAACCAAACTGAATCTTTTGGGCATGAAGCTTGCTGTGTTCGGGGAGCAGCCCAAGGAGAGATAGGGCGGTCAGAGACTTACCACTTCCAGACTCTCCTACAATGGCTAAGGTTTGGTTTTCATCTAGTGAAAATCCAATAGAATCCACAAGCCGTTTGCTTCCAATTTCGATGTTGAGGTCTTTTACTTCAAGGAGTGTTTTCATTGGAGATTAAATTCAATTTCTTCAGGGCCAAGAAGCGGTTCTTGACGCATTTTTAAGAGTACTTGTGCCACGGTTACCACATCCTTTTCGCAATAGCGAACAATGCGTTTCATATCTTTTTCTTGGTAGTAGACCTGTGCCACTTGACTTCCGTCAATATCATCTTTAGGAGAGGGAATTCCAAAGACATGAGCGAGAAGTTTCAGTGATGTGTATTGCTTGAAGTCCCCAAAACGCCACAAATGCATGGTATCAAGATGGGGAATTTCCCAGGGTTTTTTCCCGTGGAGCGATAGGATTCGGGGAAGTGCAATCTCGTGAATGAGCATGCGACGAGCGACATATGGAAAATCAAACTCTTTGCCATTGTGCGCACAAAGGAGGTGCCGAGAACTGCTGTAGTAGTTATCCAACAAGGATTTGAAGTTGAGAAGAAGCTCTTTTTCTTGTCCAAAAAAACTCTTGATCCGGAATTCTCTAGGGCGGTATTTGGAGGCGAAATAACCAACCGAAATACAGATAATTTTTCCAAATTCGGCCCAAATGCCGGCTTTTTGATAAAAAGAAGAAGCACTTTGCTCCTCCGCTCTTTGATAGGCGGTTTTATCACTAAAAAGTTGTTGCTCGGTTTCGGAGAGATCGGAGAAGTTTTCCTGTAGCGGAACCGTCTCTATATCTAGAAACAAAACATTATGAAGATTTATTTTCTGTAACATTTTCAGCCATTTCTAGTGCGGCGTCCATGTAAATATAAATATCTTCTGTGTAGGGGTTGCCCGCTGACCTGTTTCCTTTGAGTTCTCCCAATCGAACGACGATCAGATCCAATTCTGGAAATACAATTACATATTGTCCCAAATGACCTCTTTCCATAAAAACCTTATGGTCTTTATAGGTTTCTAACCACCAACCATAGCCGTATTCGGGACTTGCTTCAAAGCGTGGCTGAATGGATTTTGCAATAAAAGTTGAATCTAATAACTGGGTATTGTTCCAGCGACCGTGGTTTTTGTAGAGTTTTCCAAAACGCGCAAAATCACGGGCATTGGTAGCAAAGCAGCAATAGGCTTTTTCCATTCCATTTGTTGCTGAATCCAATTGCCAAAGGGCTTCTTGCTCGGCTCCCATAGGTTTCCAAAAGCTCTCAGATAGATAGTCACTAAGTGTTTTTTTGACAGCTCGTGTTAGTGCGATTCCCAATATTTGAGTTGCACCACTGAGGTAGCGAAAACTTTTTCCCGGTTCATCTATGATGGGTTGATCTAAAATCAAGGGGGTTAAATCATTAACAAAATAAGCCGCTGCCGTAACGGAAAAGGGATTGTAGTATTTCTCATCCCATTTCATACCGGAAGCCATGGCGGAAAGATCCCCCATAGTAACTTGTTGTGCGTAAGGTCCTTTGAGTTCGGGAACGAAGTCGATCACTTTTTGATCTAAACTCGTAACATAGCCATCCATGACGGCTTTTCCTAGTAAAGCAGAAACCATGCTTTTAGCTACCGAAAAAGAATTCGACTTGGAAGTAGAACCATACCCTTTGTAGTATTTCTCATAAAGAAGACTATCATTTTTGATCACCAAAAAAGCCACCGACTTGGTTTTTTTATGATAAGCTTCTAGGGTCTCTGACACTTCCAGTTGGTTGAACTGTTCGTGCTCTGGCCATGGTTGTGCCACTTCAGGAGCAGGAACGGCTCGATTATCAAAATAGCGGTAGTCATCCAAAAAAGCAGTGTCATGCCCTGTGAAATAAATTACGCCTATTCCTTTGAGAAACCAATCGTATCCTGATATAAATAATAAACCGTAAGCAAACGCAAGGCCAATAATAATGACTGAAATTTTCTTTTTCATCTGTTTAATAAGTGTATGTGGTCCGTGTTAAGACTTTCATGATGTTTGGAGATTAGTATTTTATGATCACTGAATCCGTCCTAGATAGGCTTTCCTACCGATGGTAGCGTACTAGCTTTTATAAAATCATAAACCAAATCTCCTCCTAAAATAAGGAATTTTGTTTTGGAAACCCCTCTAGTTCGAGTAGTTTTCGTTTTCGCTCCAGTCCTCCTGAGTAGCCAACCAAACTTCGGTCACTGCCAATAACCCGATGACAGGGAATGGCGATCAGGATAGGATTTTTGGCGATGGCATTGGCAATGGCTCGAACCTTTTTAATATCTCCAAATTTCTGTGCAATCTTCAGGTAGGGCAGCGTAGTGCCGTGAGGAATCTGTTCAAGTAATTTCCAGACAGCAACTTGGAATTCGGAACCCGAAGGATCTAAAGGAAATGAAAAGGTTTTATTGTTATGGGTGAAATAATTGTCTAATTGTTGAACTACAAGGTCTAAAAAAGCCGTTCCTTTTGAAGCCGCTACTTGCGGTTTGTCAATAAAATGGATATGGGTAACACCATTCGTATTGGTGCAGATTTCGATCCACCCTAGCGGGCTTTTGTAAAAGGCTTTATCCATTGCAGATGGGTGCTTAAAATAGTCAAAAGGTTTGGACTAAAGTTAAACAAAATATCGAGAATGTTTCACCTAAGAAAGGGAGCGCCGTTATTACAGGCATTAAAATTTCTTTTTAAAAGCCATTAGGGTGGCTTATTTAAAAAGAGTTTTTCCTTTAGGATTGCTGAAGTAATGCCACTTCTTTAGCATGGTAGGAAGCAATCAGAGAAGCTCCTGCACGCTTGAAAGCCACCAGTTGTTCCAGCATCACGGATTCATAATCGAGCCAGCCTTTCTCCGCGGCAGCTTTGAGCATGGCGTATTCCCCACTAACTTGATACACCGCCAAGGGCGTATTGAGTTTTTGTTTGAGTTCATAAAGCACATCGAGGTAAGCAATTCCTGGTTTGACCATTAAGATATCAGCACCTTCGTCAGCATCTCTTTGGCTTTCTATCAGCGCCTCTGAACGATTGGCAAAATCCATTTGATAGGTTTTTTTGTCTCCAAAACCAGGAGCAGAATCCAAGGCGTTTCGGAAAGGACCGTAAAAGGAAGAAGCGTATTTGGCACTATAACTCATGATACCCACATTCGTAAATGTAGCGGCCTCCAATCCTTTTCGAATACTCAAAATACGACCGTCCATCATATCGCTGGGAGCTACAAAATCGGCACCCGCTTGAGCATGGGAGAGTGCCATGGCGGTCAATATTTCTACCGTAGCGTCATTGACAATTTTCCCTGCTTCCACAATCCCGTCATGACCAAAATTAGAATAGGGGTCTAGAGCTACATCCGTCATTATCAGCATTTCTGGACAGAATTTTTTTATGGTCTGGATGGCACGTTGCATTAGTCCATCGGCGTTTAGTGCTTCCGTTCCTTTATTGTCTTTTTTGGCCTCAGGAACTTTAACAAATAGCAAAACGGCTTGAAGCCCTAACTGCCAGAGGTCTCCTATTTCTTTTTCCAAAAGGTCCAAGGAGTAGCGGTAGTATCCAGGCATGGAGGGAATTTCTTCCTTCTTTTTTTGGCCTTCCACGATAAATAGGGGCACAATAAAATCATGGGTATGGATTTGAAATTCGCGAACTAGGTTGCGAATGTTTGCGTTTTGACGCAAGCGTCTATTCCTCTGGAGTGGATACATCAGTTTCGTTTAAAGATTCTTTGTTTGACTCAATTGTGGCCTCTGGATTGGTAATCGAAAAGGCAACGGCTTCTTCTGCCTCTTCGGCTTCTTCCTCCAGTTCAGGAGAAGTTTTACGTAATGTGCCAACGATCATTATCAGCATTGAAAAAATAATAACAATCAGCAGTACTTTTTCGTTGATGGGTTGGTTGTCCAAGCCAGGAATGTTGCTGTCTTGGAGTTGAAAAAACAGTAGGATACTGATAAGACCACGAGGCGAAAGAAAGACTTTGGTGCTGGGTTGTAATTTAAACTCACTGACTGAAAAAAAAGCGTAACGGGCCATAAACATAACCCCTAAAATCAGCAGTCCATAGAAATAAGGATCGGGCGACAAAAAGTTGTCTAGGGTGATTGAAAAGCCAAAAAACAAGAAAAAGAAAGTACGAACCAAGAAGGTTGATTCGCCTGTTAAAATATGAAATTCGTGCAGTTCGCTTTTGGTTTTTTCAGGGTCCAGATACTGGGCAAGAATCCGAGGGAAAAAGGTGGAGACGTTTCCCAAAAACAAGCCAAAAATAAAGATGGTAACTAAGGCTGGAAGGTGCATGTATTTTCCAATCGCATAGAGAAGAATGAGCAAGGCAAGGATAAGAAAAAACTTTACATGATGTGTGATTCGTTGGAGTAATTGAAAAAGAAGAAAAGCAATGACCAAAGAAAGAGCTACAATTCCAATAAGTTGTATGCCTAGATTGATCAACGGAGTCGATGCCAGCAGCGCTTCCTCTTTTTGGTATTGTCCCAAGGCATAATTAAAAATCAGAATCCCTAATATATCTGAAAAAGTAGATTCAAAAACGACAAATTCTTTGTCTTGTTCTAACAAGCCTGTTGCCGAGGGAATGGCTACGGCACTGCTGATGATTGATAAAGGAACGGCTAAGAGTACGGATAGGTGATCGTTTAGACCCGTCAGGGCCTCAATTAATTGACTCACTAAGGCGATATTGAGGAGTAATACGACCAAGGCGGCGATAAAGCCTTTTAGCAATAGGCCAAGGTTTTCTTTTTTAATTTGAAGTTCTAAAGCACCTTCCAAGACAATTAAAATAAGACCAATAGTTCCCAAAACAGCGATGAGTTCATCGAGAATTTTGGAACCACCAAAACCCGACCAGTCGGCAAAAGCACGTGCAATAATTCCAGTTCCCAGTAATAGGAGCACAGAAGGAAACTTTGTTTTTCGGGAAAAAGCATCAAACAGATAGGAAAAGATGATCAGTAGCGGGATCAGAAGCAATATTTGTTTGGTATCCATTGTGCGCGATTTATCTTTTTATTATACCCATTCTCGAGGTTGTTCCAAAACGGTAATTAGGGCTGCTTCTTCGCTTCCAGTTTCTGGGTGGAAATCATATTTCCACTGAACATGGGAAGGCAAGCTCATCAGAATACTTTCAATCCGACCGTTGGTTTTTAAACCAAATAAGGTGCCTTTATCATGAATTAAATTAAATTCCACATAGCGGCCGCGACGTATTTCTTGCCAGATGCGTTGCTGAGGTGTATAGCGGTAGTCTTTTCTTCTTTGTACAATCGGGACATAGGCATTGAGGAAATTGTCTCCAACCTTGGTTACAAAGTCATATCGATCTTGCAGGCTGATGGTCTCAGTTGGTTTTAGATAGTCAAAAAACAGGCCACCTACCCCACGAGCTTCGTTGCGGTGGGTATTCCAAAAATAATCATCACACTGCTTTTTAAAGCTAGGGTAAAAAGAAGCATCAAATAGATCACAGCTATTTTTACAGCATTGATGAAAGTGTTGTACGTCTTCTTCGATTAAATAATAAGGTGTTAAATCAAGTCCTCCCCCAAACCATTGATCTTGTAAATCTCCTTGCGTATTGTACATTTCAAAGTAGCGGAAGTTAGCATGAACGGTAGGAACCATCGGATTTTTGGGATGAATGACCAAACTCAATCCACAGGCGTAAAAAGTAGATTCACCTACCTTGAAATAGTCTTGCATGCTTTTCGGAAGCTTACCATGTACGGCTGAGATGTTGACTCCTCCTTTTTCAAAAACAGCCCCACCCTCTAATACGCGTGTTCGACCACCACCCCCTTCGGGGCGTTCCCAGTTTTCTTCTTTAAACTGACCCAAATGATCCAAGGATTCCAATTTTTGAGTGATTTGGTCCTGTAGGTTTTGAATGTAAGGAAAGAATTGTGCCTTCATGATTTTAAGAATAATTTTTTACAGCATCAACAAAGGCTTTTGCGTGTGCCACCGGAATGTTGGGGAGTATGCCATGACCTAAATTTACAACATATCGATCTTTTCCAAAGGCATCGATCATTTGACGAACGTCTTCTTGGATTTTGGGGATGGGGGACAAAAGGCGAGCAGGATCATAGTTACCTTGGAGGGTAATATTTCCTCCAGACAAATAGCGAGCATTGGCTGCGGAACAAGTCCAATCAACACCCAAGGCAGATGCACCAGATTGACTCATTTCCTTGAGTGCAAACCAGCATCCTTTTCCAAAAACAATGACGGGTATATCGTCCTTCAGCGCATCGACAATCTGTTGAATATATGGCCACGAAAAACGTTGGTAATCCGAAGGAGAGAGCAAGCCTCCCCACGAATCAAATAGCTGTATGGCGTGCACCCCATACTGGACTTTGGTTTTTAAATAAGCAATGGTGGTATCGGTTATTTTTTGGAGTAAGCTGTGCGCCAGTTTGGGTTGTTCGAAACAAAAAGCCTTGGCTTTGTCAAAAGTTTTGGAGCCTTGTCCTTGCACAGCGTAGCATAGTAGTGTCCAGGGAGATCCAGCAAATCCAATAAGTGGTACCCGGTCATCTAATTGTTCCAAGGTGAGTTTGATCGCATCAAAAACATAATCTAGAGTCTCATTTACATTAGGGACAATCACCTTGTCCAAGTCGGAAGTGTTCTGGATAGGGTGAGGCAGCCAAGGCCCGACACCATCTTTCATTTCTACTTCTATGTTCATGGCTTGCAAGACCACCAAAATATCGCTGAAAAGGATTGCGGCATCGGGCCCCACTTGATCAATGGGCATGACCGTAATTTCAGCGGCAAGCGCTGGTGTCTGGCAGCGCGTAAAAAAATCATATTTAGCCTTGAGCTTCATGAAGTCGGGCAAATAACGTCCGGCTTGTCGCATCATCCATACGGGAGGACGGGAAACTGTTTGACCGGCCAGTGCTTGAAGGAATAAATCGTTTTTAGGCATGATAGTGTTGCATTAAATCCAGAAAAATAAAGTTGTTGTGCGGTGCTTTGGCCACGCTATAATTTTGGGTGTATTGGCGTACTTTTTTGGCCGTGGTCGTGCCAATGCAGAAGCAGTGTACCTGATCTATTTTATTTTTTAATAGATAGCTTTCTACTGCTGAGGGACTGTAAAATAAGATTCCATCCAGAGTGGTTTTTATTTGTTTGGGGTTGAGTATCGTGTCGTATAGCTCTTGAATGTGTAGGATTATTTTTGCCTTTCCTAACTGTGTCTCGATGATGGATAGTCTTTTGTGTCCACAGCAATAACTAAAGGCGTAGTCTGAATAGGATTGGCGTATTGTTTCCGCAAGAACGGATGCAGAAGGCGCTATTTCCAGAACCCTTGCCTTTTGAGCTTTCAGCATTTTGGCACTTTTTTCGCCAACGCAGAAAAATCGATAATCGTTTAGCTGCGAGCAAAAAGAAGCCTGTTCCAATAGGAGCTGGGTTGCATGTTGGCTGGTGAGAATTATGTGCTTTTGGAATGTGTCTTTCGGAAAGGGCAAGGGACGAATTTTAATAAACGGATATTCGATCACTGAAAAATCCTGTTGAATTAATCGCTCTTTAAATTCGGGAGCTAATATTTTGGTGGCCAGTAGTCGCATCTCAAGTTTTTTTTATTTGAGACATGATGGCAGCTCCTCCTTTTTTTAATACGGCTTGGGCAGCTTCTTCTCCGATTCCTTCCCAAGCGTCTTTTGAAAAATGTTTTTCAAAAATGGCTTTTTCGGTTCCGTCCAATGAAAATACCCCTCCTTTGAAATGCCATCCTTCTTGGGTGGGCTGCACTAAAGCTCCGATGGGAGCGGTACAACCCCCTTCAAGCAAGCGAAGAAATATCCGCTCTTGTTCAGTAGCTCTGAAGGTGTTTGTACATTCTAGTTGTGCGGCAACAGACAAGGCTTCTAAATCAGCCTCTCGAGCGACCACACAAACGGCTCCTTGGGCGGGGGCAGGAATCATCCAATCAAGGGGTTTGCTCTGGGGAGGGCGGCTGTTGACACGTTCCAATCCAGCTTGGGCAAATAAAGCCCCTACCCATTCATGGGCTTCAAGCGTTTGCAATCGTTTTTGAACATTCCCTCGAAGAATAGCTGTTTGATGTGCTGGATACCGATGCTTCCACTGGGCACTCCGTCGCAGACTGGAAGTTCCAATGGTGGCTTTTTGGGGCCATTGGCTTTCGTCGGTTTTGTAAACGAGTAAGTCGGTGGGATTTCCCCGTTCCAATACTGCGAGTTTGGAAATTCCTTTGGGTAGTTGAGTGGGAACGTCCTTATAGCTGTGCACTGCAATATCGATTCGATTATTGAGTAAGGCCGTATCCAATGCTTTGGTGAAAATCCCTTGAATATTCATTTCATAAAGCGGCTGACTGCTGTCTTGATCCCCATGACTCTGAATGGGAATCAGTTCTGATGGAATATGTTTTTCTTGTAAAAGGACCTGTACCCAATGCGCTTGCCACAAGGCCAATGGACTTGAGCGTGTTCCAATTCGAAGTGGGCTTTTAGACATGGGAAGGGATTTCCAAATCGAAAAGATCCCGAAGCACTTCGGCAGTGTGGTCTGCTTTTTCAGGATTTTCACGCAAAAAACTAGCGATTTGCCCAGTTACTTTAAGGAAGTTTTGTTGTTGAGGATTGGAGGTTTCGCTCAGATCGTTCAATTGCCATTTTTCTTTGAGAGCATGAAGCAGTGGCGCATACTTTCGTAGCCGGAGCCACTCCATATATTCATCTTTTACTTCTTCTATAATGGCTTCGGCCTGGGGGATGTATTTTTTGCGTTCGTTTAGTGTGGCATCTGTGATTTTGGAAAGCTCATCAAGGGGCACCAAGCGTACCAAGGGGTTTTCGGCAAGAGAAGGGTCAACATTTCGTGGAATCGAAAGGTCTAGAATCAAAAGTGGTTTTTTCAGATGAATCAATTCATTGCTGATCGTGTATCCTGAGGCACCTGTGGCTACAATTAAAATGTCTGCTTGATAAATTTCTGCTGCCAGATCACCGAGAGGTTTTACGGTTAAATCAAATTTGCCTGCAATTTGATTTGCTTTTTCGGGGGTTCGATTAATAAGAACAATTTCATTGTCAGGAGCATGTTTGACAAGGTTTTGACAAGTGTTTCGTCCGATTTTCCCGGTACCAAACAATACAATTTTAGCGTGGCTAAGTTGTTTTTGTTGGGCTAAAATATATCGCACTGCTGCAAAGGCAACAGAGGTGGCGCCAGTCGAGAGCTTTGTTTCTGTTTTGACGCGCTTGCTGGCTTGAATCACAGCATTAACAAGTCGCTCCGAATGGCCATTAACCATTCCCTGCTTTTTAGAGAGATAAAAACTTTTTTTCAATTGACTGATCACTTCAAAATCGCCCAGAATTTGACTGTCCAGACCTGTTCCTACCTTAAACAAATGATTGATGGCTTCTTCTTTTTGAAACTCATATCCCAACGAGTCAAAGATTTCTGGCTCCCCTTGGCTGTGCTCAAGGAGCAATTCCTTAAGGGCTTTATGAGAGTCTGCAAAGCCATACAATTCGGTACGGTTGCAGGTGGTGTTAATCATCACTTCTTTGAGTCCCTTTTCTTTGGCTTTGGCAATTAGGGCTTCCGATTGCTGCTGGCTCAGGCTAAACTTTCCTCGTGTTTCAGCATCAGCATTTTTGTAGCTGATTCCAACGGCATAAAAATCCTGGTATGTAGGATTGCGTTTCATTCCATTTCTAAATATCCAACGCAAAAATACCGTTTGAAGAAATTAAAAAACAACGCAAAAAGAACTAAAACTATCGAAATGCGTAAATTTGAACCCTAAAGTGTTGTTTTTTGGGTTCTACCAGTAAATACAAGGGGTCCTAAGCACAACACTATTTAGAAAAGGTCTAAATAGTAGATCAATTTAAAATATAAAAATAACGCTAAAAGGTCCAAATGGAAACAACGATAGAAAATGGGTTTTATGTAATTCGGCATCAAAATGAAACGACCAGCGATTTGCAAGTCAGCCGTCCTTTGAGTCAAGAGTATATTCAGTTTCATTTTTGTTTGAAAGGAAAGGCTGTCTTTACCTACAATTCTAATGCTTATCAGTTTACGGTGAATGAATCTCAAACAATGCTACTCTATAACCCCCAGAAGGGATTGCCGATTGATGCTTTGTTGGCTCCGGGTACATGGATGCTGAGCTTGATTCTGTCGATCAAAAAATTTCATTCCCTCTTTTCAAGCGATGCAGATCATATTCATTTTTTGAGTCCTGAAAATGTAGCCAAAAAATTCTATGATAATAAACCATTGACTCCCGCAATGGCAGTTGTTTTGAGTCAAATGCTACAGGCAAAGGTTCATGACAGTATTCGTGCGCTCTATTTTAAAGGAAAGGTATACGAGCTATTGAGTCTGTTTTTCAACAAAGGAGGTGATGAGGATGTAGAAAGCTGCCCTTTTTTGGTCGATGAAGCGCAGGTGGGAAAAATTCATTTAGCCAAAAAAATTGTTTTAGAGCGTATGACGGCACCGCCATCATTGACGGATTTATCAGCCGAAATAGGTCTGAACACCAAAAAGCTCAAAGAGGGCTTTAAGCAACTTTATGGACAGACGGTATTTTCGTATCTATTGGATCACAAAATGGAAGAAGCGCGGCGCATGCTCGATTCTCAGCAGTATAATGTCAATGAAGTAGGCTTAAAATTGGGATACAGCACCTCAAGCCATTTTATAGCCGCTTTTAAAAAGAAGTTTGGTACGACACCCAAAAAATACCTAATGTCTGTATCTTCGTAAAAAAAAGCGATGAAAGGTGTTTTGTTGGTGAATTTGGGTTCTCCGGAAAGTCCGGATCCCAAAGATGTGAAGGTATATCTCGATGAATTTTTAATGGACGAGCGGGTTATTGATCTCCCCTCATTTCTTCGAACTCTTTTGGTTCGAGGGATTATTTTGAACACTCGGCCTAAGAAATCGGCTAAGGCGTATAAAAAAATATGGTGGAAAGAAGGATCTCCTTTGATTGTGCTTTCCAAACGACTTCTTCAAAAGATGGAGGCTAAAGTGCAGCTGCCTTTGGCTTTGGGAATGCGATACGGTAAGCCCTCTATTCAAAGTGGCTTACAGGAATTAGCCGATAAGGGTGTTACAGAAGTGTTGCTGGTGCCGATGTATCCACAATTTGCCATGGCAACCACTGAGACTATTTTGGTGTTGGCGGAATCTTTGCGTCAAAAGTATTTTCCTCAAATCCAGTTTACCACCCTTCCGTCTTTTTATAAGCATCCGGACTACATTCGAGTTTTGTCCCAATCCATAGAAGAATCGCTAAAAGGAAAAGAATGGGAGCATCTATTGTTTTCCTATCACGGAGTTCCTGAGCGGCATATTCGCAAATCGGATATCACCAAGTCCCATTGCAAAATAGACGGGCAATGCTGTCAAAAGACTTCTCCCGCACACCAATATTGCTATCGTCATCAGTGTTTTGAAACGACCCGTTTGGTGGCCGAATATTTGGAGTTAAAACCCGATTCCTACTCAACCTCCTTCCAATCGCGCTTAGGCTTGGATCCTTGGTTGCAACCTTATACAGACAAAACGGTGGCCAAGATGGCCCAATCAGGGGTAAAGAATATGGCCATTGTAACACCTGCTTTTGTGTCAGACTGTTTGGAAACCTTGGAGGAAATTGGAATGGAAGCCGTAGAAGATTTTGAAGAAAAAGGAGGCGATCATCTTCATGTTATTCCGTGTATAAACGATCGTGAAGACTGGGTGAATGTGATGAGTCGTTGGGTAGATGAATGGGCTGCGGCTGAAGTGGTAAACGCTTAATGGCTACGCAAAAAGCCGCTCAGCTTGGGCAGCTTCCCATCGGGAAACTACTGTTGCAACAGTCGGTGCCGGCATCCATTGGGATTTTGGCGATGTCCATTAATATTTTGGTGGACACCATTTTCGTTGGGCAGTGGATTGGTGCCGACGCCATTGCTGCAATCAATGTGGTTTTACCGGTTTCTTTTTTTATTGGAGCCTTAGGAATGGCTATTGGAATTGGGGGAGGTTCTATCATTTCCAGAGCCTTGGGCAAAGGCAATGCTGAAAAAGCTCGCCATACTTTTGGAAACCAGTTGACCCTAACCCTGCTTTTATGTTTGAGTTTTGTATTGGGAGGACTCTATTTTTCCGATAGCTTAATTCCTTTATTTGGGGGACAGGGGCGTTTGTTTCCTTTGGCCAAAACCTATTATGTTATTGTATTGTATGGGGTTCCCGTATTGGGATTTTGTATGATGGGTAATAATGTGGTTCGTGCTGAGGGCAAGCCCAAATATTCGATGTATGCCATGTTGCTTCCGTCCATATCCAATCTTTTAATGGATGTTATTTTTATCAAAGGAATGGGCTGGGGTATGACGGGAGCCGCTTGGGCAACCACTCTTTCCTATGGTGTTTGTGCGAGCTATCTTCTTTATTTTTTTATTCGACAGAGCGAACTGAAAATTCATTGGGAGCAATTGCTTCTCAAAGCAACTATTGTCAGAGAAATTGGAAGTTTAGGAATGGTTACACTTGCCCGTCAAGCGGTGGTTAGCTTAGTTGTGTTGATTGTCAACAATCTACTATTTGACTATGGAGGGGAAGCACAGCTTGCTGTTTATGCCATTATTAGTCGGATGCTTATGTTCGCACTTTTTCCAGTATTGGGAATTACCCAAGGTTTTTTACCCATAGCTGGATTTAATTACGGGGCTCATAACAAAGAACGCGTGATTGCGTTGATTCGACTTACCCTGATTGTGGTTACCGTGATGGCGAGTCTTGTGTTTGGACTCATTTTTAGTTTTGCGGCACCGATTACGCAGCTCTTCACCACGGATCATGAAGTCATTACCCAAACACCCAGTGCCCTTCGGTGGGTGTTTGCAGCCACCCCAATTTTGGGGATTCAGTTAATCGGTGCGGCCTATTTCCAAGCCATTGGAAAAGCCATTCCGGCCTTGTTACTTACTCTTACAAGACAAGGGTTTTTCTTTATCCCTTTAGTGTTTGTGCTTCCCGCTTATTTTGGCATTGATGGCATTTGGATGGCCTTTCCAATGGGAGAAGCTTTGGCCACTCTGATTACCGCTTTCTTTTTGTTTCGAGAGCTTAAAAAATACCGAAGCAGCGAAGTTCCAGAGGCTTAGACCTACTCGGTACTTTTTTGTAATTTAATGGTTAAAATTCAAAAACATGAAAGCATTGGGCAAGTATGTAGTTGTTATTCTAGGACTTTTATTAGTGCTGTTCCCTAGTAAAATTGAAGCACAGAAAAAGCGGAAGACAAAGAATACGGGAATAGACAGCGCTCTATATAGCAGTTTGGAGTATCGGGAGATCGGGCCTTTTAGAGGCGGTCGGTCTGCTGCAGTCACGGGCGTACCCGGACAACCTAAGTTGTTTTATATGGGAACCACTGGCGGCGGCGTGTGGCGCACCACAGACGGTGGGCAGACCTATGAAAATATTTCAGACGGCTATTTTGGGGGTAGTATTGGATCGGTAGCAGTTGCTCCCAGTGACCCCAATGTTATCTATGTGGGAGGAGGAGAAGTCACTGTTCGCGGCAATGTGTCCTCGGGTTATGGCATGTGGAAAACTACAGATGCTGGTCAGACGTGGCATTTTTTGGGACTTCCCAATTCAAGGCATATTCCACGAATTGCTATTGACCCAAGCAATCCCGATATCGTCTATGCAGCGGTCCTTGGAGATTTGTATAAGCCCACATCTGAACGAGGGGTTTATAAAAGCATCAATGGTGGAAAAACATGGAAAAAAGTATTGTTTTCAAACGATCAGGCGGGAGCCGTTGAGCTGCAGATGGATCCAACCAACCCTAGAGTTTTATATGCTGCCACTTGGCGTGTTCAGCGAACGCCTTACAGCCTGAGTAGTGGGGGATCGGGTTCTGCCCTATGGAAGAGTACGGACTCCGGAGAAAATTGGGTTGAAATAAGCCAACACGAAGGTTTTGCGCAAGGAACCCTTGGAATTATTGGAGTAACAGTATCTCCGATAAATGCTCAGAAAGTTTGGGCCATTGTAGAAAACAAAGAAGATGGAGGGATTTACCATTCTAAAAACGGAGGGACTACTTGGGAGCATATTAATGACAGCCGAGCTTTACGTCAGCGCGCGTGGTATTATTCTAAAATTTATGCAGATACTCAAAATGAAGACATTGTATATGTGATGAATGTATCCTATCACAAATCCACCGATGGGGGAAAAACCTTTGAAGGGTTTAACGCACCGCATGGTGATCATCACGATTTATGGATTGCCCCCGAAGACAATCAGCGAATGATTATTGGAGATGATGGGGGAGCCCAAGTGAGTTATGATGGGGGAACCAATTGGAGCACCTATCAAAATCAACCTACTGCACAGTTCTATCGAGTGACGACAGACAACGCTTTTCCCTATCGTATCTATGCTGCTCAACAAGACAACTCCACCATCCGTATTCAACATCGTTCTACAGGACGCTATTTGGGAACGGATCATTGGGAATCTACCGCAGGCGGAGAGTCGGCCCATATAGCGGTGGATCCTCTAAACGATGAAATCGTTTATGGGGGAAGCTATGGCGGCTATCTTACCCGAGTCAATCACGAAAAAGATACCGAACGAGGCATCAATGTATGGCCGGATAACCCCATGGGCTATGGAGCCGAAGGGATGCGGTATCGTTTTCAATGGAATTTCCCCATTCTCTTTAGCCGTCATAATCCAAAAAAACTATACACCTTTTCCAATCAGGTGCATGTGTCCGAAAATGAAGGACAAAGCTGGGAAGTAATCAGCCCAGATTTGACTCGGAATGATCCGACCAAACTACGCTCTTCTGGAGGGCCTATTACTCAAGACAATACGGGGGTGGAATATTACTGTACTCTTTTTGCCGCCAACGAATCACCACTTCAGGAAGGTCTTATGTGGGTGGGAAGCGATGACGGTCTGATTCATTTGACAAAAGACGGAGGGAAAAACTGGACAAACGTAACCCCGAAATTACTTCCTGAATGGACCCAAATCAACAGCATAGAACCCTCTTACGAAGATCCGGCCGTTTGCTATGTGGCTGGAACACGATACAAAATGGGAGACTATCGCCCCTATTTGTACAAAACGTCAGACTATGGAAAAACATGGAAAGTGATCAACAAAGGGATTCCTTCGGAACACTTTACTCGTGTGCTTCGTGCCGATCCCGATCGAAAAGGACTTTTGTACGCAGGCACCGAATCGGGGATGTATGTTTCCTTTGACGACGGGAATTCATGGGATCCTTTTCAGCAAAACCTTCCTTTGGTACCTATTACAGATCTAACGATTAAGGAAAAAAGTTTGATTGTCGCCACCCAAGGACGTAGTTTATGGATGCTCGACGATTTGTCAGTATTGCACCAGTTACCCGATACTGCAACAGATCAAAAGCTGCATCTGTATGCGCCCAAAGACAGTTACCGCATGTCAGGCCGTGGGGGAAAAAGCTCAAAAACCCAAGGAACGAACCTTCCAAATGGGGTCATTGTTCACTATTACCTCCCGAATTGGGATGCGGAAAAAGACAGTCTTTCCATTCACTTTATGGAAGAAAACGGCACCCCAATCACAACCATAACTTCTTATGATGACGAAGATCCTATTGAACCTGAAAAAGGAGGGAATCGTTTTGTGTGGGACACTCGTTATGAAAAGGCGATGACGTTGGAGGATATGATTTTTTGGAGTGCATCCTTTTCGGGTCCCAAGGCAGTACCTGGTAACTATAAGGTGCAACTCAGCCTTAATGGGAAAAATCTTCAACAATCCTTTACGATTCTTCCCAATCCAGCTGGGGAGGCAACTTTGGAAGATATGCAAAAGCAGTTTGACTTTATACAACAAGTAAATGCGACCAATGACAAGGCTCACAAAGCCATTAAAAGTATGCGCTCGATTCGAGAGAAATTGGCTGGATTTGAAGCCAATTATGCGTCGGATGCTTCGTTGAAGAATTTGGTTGGCAAGGCAAAAGCAATTCAAACAGCCCTGTTAGAGATTGAGAAAACGCTCTACCAAACCCAAAACAGAAGCAATCAGGATCCGTTGAACTTCCCTATAAAATTGACCAATAAGTTGGCTCACCTCAATGGATTGGTGGGAATGGATGATTTTGGGCCTACGCGTCAGGATGAAGCGGTTCGGGAATCCCTTACGAAAGCCATTGACGAAGCCTTAGCAGCTTTTAAAAAAATCAAAGAAACGGACGTAAATTCCTTTAATTTAGAGTTTTCAAAACAAGCATTGGATTATCTAACGATCGAAGACTAAAGTGAGTTATTATAACTATATAAAAGCTTTGCACCTTATTTTTGTGATTACCTGGTTTGCAGGGCTTTTTTATATGCCGAGGCTTTTTATTTACTGGATAGAAGCGCAGCAAAAGGAGGTGCCAGTTCGCAACATATTGACGGAACAACTCAAGCTAATGGCCTATCGATTGTGGTATATCATCACTTGGCCTTCTGCAATTTTAGCGATTCTTTTTGCTTTGGCTTTGTTGTACCTGATGCCATTATGGTTGGTTCAATCTTGGATGTGGATCAAACTGGCTTTTGTTGGAGTTTTGATTGTTTATCACCTTAAAACGCATATGATATTCCGTCAGATGCAAGGTGGCGTATATCCGTACAGTGCCAATTTTATGCGAATTTGGAATGAAGGGGCGACACTTATTTTATTTGCGATTGTTTTTTTAGTGACCCTAAAGAATAGCTTTCACTGGATTTTTGGAGTGATGGGACTTATACTCTTAGGTGTGTTTTTGATGTTGGGCATTCAATTGTACAAACGAATTCGGAAAAAGCATAATTCATGACGTTAAAAGAGCTTTTTATAAACAAATCACTACCAAACCCTATTTCAAGGGAAATATCAAAAGATTTTAAATCTAAAATATCTTTACCTGCTTCATCTTTATTTTTAGCACCAATCTCAAGAGAAGGTTTTAA